>NZ_JBBOWX010000001.1:4460000-4485000 GCF_038007285.1 Sporosarcina sp. FSL K6-3457 | reverse complement strand
AAACTGGATAAAACGACATTGATAGTAACAAATCAAGAATCAACCAAATCATAAATAACTTGTTATTTATGATTGCAATACCTTTTTACGATTATTGAAGCATATCGCTATGCAACAATAATCACCTGAGGGTTTCAAGACGCAAGCAGTGCTAGGAAGCAAGTGAATGAACACCGGAGCGTGCTTTTGGGCACGTGAGGATGTGAATGAGCGCGCTGACAACGCAATGCGCAGTGTATTGAAAGCCGTTTAAGGTTAAGTTAGAAAGGGCGCATGGCGGATGCCTTGGCACTAGGAGCCTAAGAAGGACGGCACTAACACCGATATGCTCCGGGGAGCTGTAAGTAAGCTTTGATCCGGAGATTTCCGAATGGGGAAACCCACTACCCATAATGGGGTAGTACGTTTACGTGAATACATAGCGTAAACGAGGCAGACCCGGAGAACTGAAACATCTAAGTATCCGGAGGAAGAGAAAGAAACATCGATTCCCTGAGTAGCGGCGAGCGAAACGGGAAAAGCCCAAACCAGGAAGCTTGCTTCCTGGGGTTGTAGGACACTCTATACGGAGTTACAAAGGAATGGATTAGGCGAAGCGACCTGGAAAGGTCCGCCGTAGCGGGTAAAAGCCCCGTAGTCGAAAGTCCATTCTCTCCAGAGTGTATCCTGAGTACGGCGGAACACGTGAAATTCCGTCGGAATCCGGGAGGACCATCTCCCAAGGCTAAATACTCCCTAGTGACCGATAGTGAACCAGTACCGTGAGGGAAAGGTGAAAAGCACCCCGGAAGGGGAGTGAAATAGATCCTGAAACCATGTGCCTACAAGTTGTCAGAGCCCGTTAATGGGTGATGGCGTGCCTTTTGTAGAATGAACCGGCGAGTTACGATTCCATGCAAGGTTAAGCAGTGAATGCGGAGCCGCAGCGAAAGCGAGTCTGAATAGGGCGAATGAGTATGGGGTCGTAGACCCGAAACCAGGTGATCTACCCATGTCCAGGGTGAAGGTAAGGTAACACTTACTGGAGGCCCGAACCCACGTATGTTGAAAAATGCGGGGATGAGGTGTGGGTAGCGGTGAAATTCCAATCGAACCTGGAGATAGCTGGTTCTCTCCGAAATAGCTTTAGGGCTAGCCTCAAACTTAAGAATCTCGGAGGTAGAGCACTGTTTGGACTAGGGGCCCATCCCGGGTTACCGAATTCAGACAAACTCCGAATGCCGATGATTTATGTTTGGGAGTCAGACTGCGGGTGATAAGATCCGTAGTCGAGAGGGAAACAGCCCAGACCACCAGTTAAGGTCCCCAAGTATTCGTTAAGTGGAAAAGGATGTGGCGTTGCCCAGACAACCAGGATGTTGGCTCAGAAGCAGCCATCATTTAAAGAGTGCGTAATAGCTCACTGGTCGAGTGGCGCTGCGCCGAAAATGTACCGGGGCTAAACGAATCACCGAAACTGTGGATTGACACCTTTGGTGTCAGTGGTAGGAGAGCGTTCCAAGGGCGTCGAAGCTAGACCGTAAGGACTGGTGGAGCGCTTGGAAGTGAGAATGCCGGTATGAGTAGCGAAAGAAGGGTGAGAATCCCTTCCACCGAATGCCCAAGGTTTCCTGAGGAAGGCTCGTCCGCTCAGGGTTAGTCAGGACCTAAGTCGAGGCCGAAAGGCGTAGACGATGGATAACAGGTTGATATTCCTGTACCACCTCCCCGCCGTTTGAGTAATGGGGGGACGCAGTAGGATAGGGTGAGCGCACTGTTGGTTATGTGCGTCTAAGCAGTAAGGTGTGGAATGAGGCAAATCCCGTTCCTATAACATTGAGCTGTGATGGCGAGGAGATTTATCTCCGGAGTCCCTGATTTCACGCTGCCAAGAAAAGCCTCTAGCGAGGCGGGAGGTGCCTGTACCGCAAACCGACACAGGTAGGCGAGGAGAGAATCCTAAGGTGATCGAGAGAACTCTCGTTAAGGAACTCGGCAAAATGACCCCGTAACTTCGGGAGAAGGGGTGCTCTGGTAGGGTGTTAAAGCCCGAGAGAGCCGCAGTGAATAGGCCCAGGCGACTGTTTAGCAAAAACACAGGTCTCTGCAAAACCGTAAGGTGAAGTATAGGGGCTGACGCCTGCCCGGTGCTGGAAGGTTAAGAGGAGAGGTCAGCGCAAGCGAAGCTTTGAATTGAAGCCCCAGTAAACGGCGGCCGTAACTATAACGGTCCTAAGGTAGCGAAATTCCTTGTCGGGTAAGTTCCGACCCGCACGAAAGGCGTAACGATCTGGGCACTGTCTCAACGAGAGACTCGGTGAAATTATAATACCTGTGAAGATGCAGGTTACCCGCGACAGGACGGAAAGACCCCGTGGAGCTTTACTGTAACCTGATATTGAATTCCGGTGCAGCCTGTACAGGATAGGTAGGAGCCTAAGATTCCGGAGCGCCAGCTTCGGAGGAGGCGTTGGTGGGATACTACCCTGGCTGTATTGGACTTCTAACCCATGCCCCTTATCGGGGCAGGAGACAGTGTCAGGCGGACAGTTTGACTGGGGCGGTCGCCTCCTAAAGAGTAACGGAGGCGCCCAAAGGTTCCCTCAGAATGGTTGGACATCATTCGTAGAGTGCAAAGGCATAAGGGAGCTTGACTGCGAGACCTACAAGTCGAGCAGGGTCGAAAGACGGGCTTAGTGATCCGGTGGTTCCGCATGGAAGGGCCATCGCTCAACGGATAAAAGCTACCCCGGGGATAACAGGCTTATCTCCCCCAAGAGTCCACATCGACGGGGAGGTTTGGCACCTCGATGTCGGCTCATCGCATCCTGGGGCTGTAGTCGGTCCCAAGGGTTGGGCTGTTCGCCCATTAAAGCGGTACGCGAGCTGGGTTCAGAACGTCGTGAGACAGTTCGGTCCCTATCCGTCGCGGGCGCAGGAAATTTGAGAGGAGCTGTCCTTAGTACGAGAGGACCGGGATGGACACACCGCTGGTGTACCAGTTGTCTTGCCAAAGGCATCGCTGGGTAGCTATGTGTGGACGGGATAAATGCTGAAAGCATCTAAGCATGAAGCCCCCCTCGAGATGAGATTTCCCATTACGCAAGTAAGTAAGTTCCCTCAAAGAAGATGAGGTTGATAGGTCTGGGGTGGAAGCACGGTGACGTGTGGAGCTGACGGATACTAATCGAACGAGGACTTAACCTTATAGTAAAAAGGGCAGGTTGGCCCTGATTTGTGAACTATGGAAGACTATTTTAGCTGAAATACGCTAAAAAGTCTTAATGTCTCTTTTATTCAGTTTTGAGCGAATAAGTACCGTTCATAAAAAAGTACTTGCAAATCTCAAAAGATTTGATATAATGAGTATTGTCTTTGAGAAAAGGACATGCAGGTCTGGTGACGAAGGCGAAGAGGTCACACCCGTTCCCATCCCGAACACGGAAGTTAAGCTCTTCAGCGCCGATGGTAGTTGGGGGTTTCCCCCTGCAAGAGTAGGACGTCGCCGGGCATATGGCCATTACCACTAGGTAATGGCTTTTTTGTTGTTTAATTTTAATAATAGTGTTGTTATCATGCCTGTTAATTTACCAAAAAGTAACTTAATCAAACACTAGGCGCTCTGTATATAGTAGCTTTGGTTCGCTTTAGATTGAACGGCTTCTATACTATTACCGGGCTGTTTTTTTATGTATAGGGATGCGAATTCGCCGCATCCCTATACATTTTTCTGGTAATTGTATGGTGGTCGTTCATCCGTCGCTCTCCAAAAACACTTATACACAAAGTGCTAATGCTTTTAGGAAAGAAAGAATAGCTGGCTTTTTACTTGGACAAAAGCCGCCAAAGATACAATTTTGGCGGCTGAAGCTTTTACCATGGTCCTTCCCGCTGTTATTTTAGGAAGTGTCACATTCTTATAAAACTTGCTAAAAGTAAAGTGCAAGAGTGTCCGAAATTGCATCTTCGGGCACTTACACCCTATAGAAAGTCATCTATTCTTTTCTTTCCAAGCAACTGCATTTTTCACTTGAACGTTGTAGGTACACGACAGGCAACTATTCATAACAAGCCATCCTTTTTCGGTAATTATGTCTTGAATACTTCGCCGAAAGCGAACCGGAAATGATCTAGTGAAAAGGTGGTTTTCAAGCCTTTACTTACTCGTGATTTATGCAATGAAATAGTTAATCAATAGACGTGTGTTGTTATATATGTTGAACTAATGATTCTATATAATCTCTAGCGAAGGCTAACTCAGGCGCAAAGCGTTGTAGTAGGATTCTCTATATCAACATATATACTTGGAAAGTACTTGATTATAACAATGAAAAGTTTTCGAGGTTGGGAGTTGCGATTAGGGTTATGTATCGGTACTCTTGTATACTTTCTGTAAAGAGCGCTGAAATTATACAAAACGGGCTTCAGCATATGCTTAGCATATAAATAAAAGTAAAGGGGCAACTATTTCATGAAAACAATTTATGATTTCTCGGTGAAAACAGTGAATGGCAAACTTCAATTGATGGAAGAGTATAAAGATAAGCCATTAATTATAGTGAATACAGCAAGTAAGTGTGGCTTTGCAAGCCAGTTTAAAGAATTGCAAGAACTATATGAAGAATATAAAGACCGTGGCTTGGTTATCCTTGGCTTTCCATCCGACAATTTCAATAACCAAGAATTTGATGATATTGAAAAGACGATGGAGTTTTGTGAAATTAATTTTGGAGTGACGTTTCCGATGTTTGCGAAAGTGGATGTCAAAGGTGGGGATGTTGAGCCGTTATTCACATTCCTTACTTCGGAAAAGAAAGGCTTGCTGACGGAAGGGATCAAATGGAACTTTACAAAGTTTCTTATTGATCGTGAAGGCAATGTTGTAGAACGGATTGCACCACAAATTTCACCATTTAAAATGAGAAAATCAATCAATCAAATTATTTAGTGAATAATAGGAATATTTTTTCTTAACATCACTTCCTTGACAGCTATTGTATCCGCTGATAACCTATTTAATAATATTCAACTGAGAATATATACATTTAGGAGGCGTAATGGAATGTGGGAATCAAAGTTTGCACGTGAAGGGCTTACGTTCGATGATGTGTTGCTTATACCAGGACCATCTGAAGTATTACCTAAAGATGTGTCACTAACTGTTAACCTGACAGACAAGATTAAACTAAACATCCCGGTTATTAGTGCTGGTATGGATACGGTCACGGAGTCGAAGATGGCCATTGCAATGGCGCGTCAAGGTGGACTCGGTATTATCCATAAGAATATGAGTATCGAAGAGCAAGCTGAGCTAGTAGTTACCGTCAAACGTTCTGAAAATGGTGTTATTACAAACCCATTTTACCTTACGCCTGAACATCAAGTTTTCGATGCCGAGCATTTGATGGGCAGATATCGTATTTCCGGTGTTCCAATTGTTAATAATAATGAAGAGTTGAAACTTGTCGGAATTCTGACGAATCGGGATCTTCGCTTTATTCAGGATTACTCATTGATTATCGATGATGTCATGACAAAAGAGAATCTTGTAACGGCTCCTGTCGGTACAACACTTGAAGATGCTGAGAAAATCTTGCAGAAGTACAAGATCGAAAAGCTGCCAATTGTTGATGAGGGCGGAATTCTTAAAGGTTTGATTACCATTAAAGATATTGAAAAAGTGATTGAGTTCCCGAATGCTGCAAAAGATAAGCATGGTCGTTTACTTGTTGGTGCGGCAGTTGGTGTTACATCTGATACGATGGTACGTATTGAGAAGCTTGTTAATGCGGAGGTCGATGTCATTGTTATTGATACGGCTCATGGACATTCCAAAGGTGTTATAGATACAGTTGCTCAAATTAGACAAGCATATCCTGATCTTGATATTATTGCAGGAAATATTGCCACTGCCGAAGGTGCACGTGCACTTTATGAAGCAGGTGCTGACGTTGTTAAAGTAGGAATTGGCCCAGGTTCAATTTGTACGACACGTGTCGTTGCAGGTGTTGGTGTTCCACAAATTACAGCCATCTATGAATGTGCAACAGAGGCACGTAAACAAGGCAAAACGATTATTGCAGATGGCGGTATTAAATATTCTGGAGACATCGTCAAAGCGCTTGCTGCGGGCGGACATGTTGTTATGCTTGGTAGTCTTCTAGCAGGTACAACAGAAAGTCCTGGAGAGACTGAAATCTTCCAAGGCCGTCGTTTTAAAGTATACCGTGGAATGGGCTCGGTTGCGGCGATGGAACGTGGATCGAAAGACCGTTACTTCCAAGATGATGCGAAGAAGCTTGTACCAGAAGGAATTGAAGGTCGTATGCCATATAAAGGACCACTATCTGATACAATTCACCAGCTAGTGGGTGGAGTTCGTGCGGGTATGGGTTATTGTGGCACGAAGGACTTACATGATCTACGAGAGAAAGCACAATTTGTTCGCATGACGGGTGCAGGATTACGCGAAAGCCATCCACACCAAGTACAAATTACGAAAGAAGCTCCTAACTATTCACTATAAGAAGTAAGTTTCCTAAAATTGGAGTCGAACCGAAGGAACTTCAGCACCTTTTCCGCGTCTACATATTGAGCGGAAAGGTGCTTTTTTGGTTTAGTTCCCATGCAGTAGTGAAATTATGATAAAATGACTTTGGGGAAATAGCAATGACGGAGGTAGTATAGTGAAACACAAAATGACAAAATGGGTGGCTGTATTGTTAATGCCACTACTATTACTAACGACACTTGGTACGGTTCCAGCTTATGCGGATTCGCCATTAGGCATTCATGTCGATGGTGCGATTTTAATTGATGCAGAAAGTGGAAAGATTTTATACGAAGAAAATGCAGATACACCACTGGGCATTGCAAGTATGACGAAAATGATGACAGAATATCTTCTTTTTGAGGCGATTAAGGAAGGAAAGATAAGCTGGGATCAAGAATATAAAGTGAATGATTATACATATGCGATTTCACAGGATCGTCGTTTGAGTAATGTACCGTTACGAAGAGATGGTACGTATACGATTCGTGAATTGTATGAAGCGGTTGCAATCTATTCTGCAAATGCGGCAACAATTGCTGTTGCTGAAACAATTGCAGGAACAGAAACAGAATTTTTAAAGCTGATGAATGCAAAAGCAGAAGAGCTTGGCTTGAAGGACTATAAATTTGTCAATTCATCAGGTTTAAATAATAGTGATTTACAAGGGATGCATCCACAAGGGACAGGCGAAGAGGATGAGAACGTCATGCCTGCCAAGTCAGTTGCAAAGCTTGCTTATCGTTTACTACATGATTATCCAGAGGTTTTAGAAACAACTAAAATCAATACAAAGCTTTTCCGTGAAGGGACAACGGATGAAATCAAGATGGATAACTGGAACTTCATGCTTCCAGGGTTCGTTTATGAATATGCAGGTGTTGATGGTCTGAAAACAGGTACGACACTTTTCGCAGGACATTGCTTTACAGGAACGGCAACACGTGATGGTAAGCGAGTGATTGCTGTTGTTATGAAAGCGGTCGATGCTAATGGTGTCGGTTCGTATAAAGCACGCTTCGATGCGACACGAGCTTTGTTCGATTATGGCTTTAGCCAATTTTCTGAGGTAGAGTTTGTGCCTGCCGGTCATCAGTTTGAAGAGCAAAAAGAACTAGGTGTTATTAAAGGGAAAGAAAAACAAGTATCCATTGCAGCGAAGGAACCGATTCGTATGATGGTCAAGACGAGTGAAAAGGATTTGTATGTTCCTGAATTGACGATTGACGAATCAAAACTGAAAGAGGGTTCACTTCAAGCACCTGTTGAACAAGATGCGGTTGTAGGTCAAGTGAAATTAGTGAAAACAGAAGGAACTGATTATGGCTTCATTGATGACAGTCACGCAGGAACTGATATTATCACAAAGGGTGCTGTCGACAAGGCAGGCTGGTTCTCTCTAATGATGGGTGCGATCGGTGACTTTTTTGCTAGTATTTGGAATGGTGCAACTGGTTTTGTTAAAGGGCTATTTTAATTCAGTAGAAAGTGTACACTTCCTACTGAATTAAAAAGTCTCCGGCGGATGTCATAAATTTTGAATTGCGCAAGCGCAATTACGCCGAGGCATAATTGATTAAGTAAAATAAAAAGCGCGGGGATCCTTAATTGGATTCCGCGCTTTTTTCAATATGCCAACATTTCATAAGGGCATCCACTGTATTGGTGATTTCAACGACAGATAGTCCGCCGAAGCCGATTAGAAAAGAGGGTTCACCTGTCATAGGAGCTGTTCTATAACCATTTAGACCGTAAACACGGATATTTGCTAGATTAGCTGCTTCTACTAGTGATTCTTCTGTGGTATTCGTATGGACGGTGATGATGATGTGCATACCTGCTTCATCGCCAGAAAAAGATAGATGTGGTGCATAGGCTGTGAGTGCTTCGGTTAAAACTTGCAGCTTACGCCGGTAAATTTTACGCATTCTGTTTAGATGGCGAGAAAAATGCCCATCTGCCATAAAGCGAGCGAGAATATGCTGGTCGAGCCGTGGCACAGTAGCTGCATAGTGAATAAAGGCCTTCTCGTATCTGTCGAGCAATACGGGAGGGAGTACCATGTAGGCAATCCGTAGCGATGGCATGAGCGATTTTGAAAAGGTGCTTAAATAGATGACGTTGCCACCCTTATCCATCCCTTGTAAGGACGGGATGGGGCGTCCTGTGTAACGAAATTCGCTATCGTAATCGTCTTCGATGATGAAATGGTCGTCTTGTGCCGAAGCCCAGTTCAATAAAGCGGTCCTGCGTGCCGCTGACAGGACGGTACCGGTTGGGAACTGGTGTGAGGGTGTCACATAGGCAATTGTCGCTCCTGAGCGCTGGAGTGCCCGTACATCAATACCTTCTTCATCGACAGTAATAGGAATTGCTGTTCGATCATTGTGAAAAAAGACATGATGCGTAAGTGGATAGCCAGGGTCCTCAATCGCATAGGTTGCGTGTTTACCGAGAATCCGGATAACGAGTGGCATAAGTTGTTCTGTTCCAGAGCCGATGATGACTTGCTCAGGCGTACAATCAACGCCACGAGAATGGTACAAATAGCGGGCAATTTCTTGTCGCAGCTGGCTGTCCCCATGCGGATGGCCGAGCAGCAACAGGTTCTGTGAGGATTCGTCGATAACGTCTTTGGCATACTTCCGCCATTGTGAGAATGGAAATGATTCTGTATCAATTTGCCCAGGTGAAAAATCGATGGACATATCTTCTTTTTTTCGAAGAATGGATTTTGCTGTCAGTTCTACTGGTTGCACATAGGCAAGTTCTTCAATAGCTTGTACATAATATCCTTTTCGAGGTTTGGATGAAATGAAACCTTCCGCCACAAGTTGCGCATAGGCAAATTCGATCGTTGTCTGACTGATATTTAGAAAATCACCAAGTTTGCGTTTGGAAGGAAGTTTCATGCCAATAGGTAATTTACCATTGGTGATGTCTCGACGGATTTGGTCATAGATCTGCTCGTATAATGGAACACTTTGGTTTTTTTCTAATTTAATGAATAGCATATCCATGTTAATCATCCTATCTGACCCCTTTAATCTCTATATAACTGAGTGTTTTAATAAGGTCATATTCTATTATACTGAATACTATGAAAAGGGGGAAGGTAAAAATGAGTTTTCAATATGGCGGCGTCATCATGGATGTTATTAATGCAGAACAGGCAAAAATTGCGGAGGCAGCAGGTGCAATCGCGGTAATGGCATTGGAACGTGTTCCTTCGGATATACGAGCGGCAGGCGGCGTAGCAAGGATGGCAGATCCACGCATCATTACAGAAGTACAAGGAGCGGTGTCGATTCCTGTTATGGCCAAGGCGCGGATTGGGCATATTTCTGAAGCGCGTGTACTGGAAGCACTGGGTGTTGATTATATTGATGAAAGTGAAGTACTGACCCCGGCGGATGAAGAATATCATTTGCTGAAAAGCCAATATAACGTACCATTCGTTTGTGGAGCACGTGATCTTGGTGAAGCAGCACGTCGTCTTGGTGAAGGTGCAAAAATGCTTCGTACAAAAGGGGAGCCAGGTACGGGCAATATTGTTGAAGCCGTACGCCACCTACGTAAGGTGAATGCTCAGGTGAGCCGAATCGTTCATATGAATGAGGATGAAATTATGACGGAAGCGCGTGATCTTGGTGCGCCGTATGAGATTTTATTGTCAATCAAAAAACATGGTCGTCTTCCTGTCACCAACTATGCAGCAGGCGGCGTGGCGACGCCAGCAGATGCTGCACTCATGATGGAGCTTGGTGCAGATGGTGTATTTGTAGGGTCAGGAATCTTCAAATCCGAAAACCCTGAGAAATTTGCCCGTGCAATTGTTCAAGCGACGCGAAACTTCAAAGATTATAAATTAATTGGTGAACTTTCCAAAGATATCGGTACACCGATGAAAGGGTTGGAAATTGCAAGTTTGCCGGCAGGTGAACGTATGCAGGAGCGTGGTTGGTAATCGATACATTCAAAGCGGAGGAATAATCCTTCGCTTTTTTGTATACTAGAATGGAGGTGATGGTATGGAGAGATTAAAAGTTTTTGACGAAAGCTATACATATGTAAAAGAAGCTAGCAGGGACGAGGTGCATCGACAAGGATTATGGCACGAAACGTTCCATTGCTGGCTAGTGGATGACGAGTTTGTTTATATTCAAAAAAGAAGTGCTGTGAAAAAAGATTTCCCGAATTTATTTGATATTACAGCCGCTGGACATATTTTGGCGACTGAAACGATTGCCGATGGTATTCGTGAAGTAGAAGAGGAGCTTGGTTTAGTGGTAGAGTTGTCACAGATATCCCCAAAAGGTGTTGTGCGGGATGTCATTGAACTACCAGGTTTTCTAGATTGTGAATTTGCCAATGTCTTTTTGTATGAATCATCTTTTGCTCCGAATGCATTTTCACTACAACAAGAGGAAGTGGCAAGTGTTCATGGTGTGAATCGGCAAGCATTGATAGCTCTTTTTTTAAAGGAAGTTCCAACGGTAGAATGCACCAATATTTTCGATGATACGACGTTAGAAATTGGTTTGGTTGATTTTGTCCCTCATGAACGAACTTATTTTGAACAGATTGCGCTGTTACTGAAGCAGTAATTGTTGGAAGCGGATACATGATTTTTTTATGCGACTTGCCAAAACGTTGTGCATGTAGTAAGGTATTTGTAATTGCAAATAGGAGACGATGATGGAGAGTAGTAGCGAGCACGTTTTTTGAAGAGAGCCGACGGGTGGTGGGAGTCGGTAAAAACACTTGTGAATCCGTTCCTGAGTAGCTGGGCTGAACGAATGAGTAAGCCTGTGCCGGTACTTGAGCCGTTATTTCAATGAAGTGGATTGGACGACAAGTGTCCGGTCAATCTGGGTGGCAACGCGGGTAGTTCTCGTCCCTTTTATAGGGGATTTGAGGGCTTTTTTTATTGCCCATTTTCCATCATCGTTAATATTTTAAGGAGGAATTGACTATGCTTGATATTAAAAAAGTTCGTGCCAATTTCGATGAAGTGAAGGAAAAGCTCGCGAAACGCGGGGAAGATCTTTCAGATTTCGATAAATTTGGTGGTCTTGATGAAAAACGCAGAGAATTGATTGCGAAAGTAGAAGTGTTGAAGGCAGAGCGTAATGAAGTATCTCAAAAAGTTGCGGAAATGAAACGTAATAAAGAAAATGCGGATGAAGTTATTGCACGCACGCGTTCTCTAGGGGATGATATTAAACAACTCGATGAGGAACTTAACGGAGTAGAGGAACAACTCGAGTACATTATGATGCGCATTCCGAATATCCCACATGAAAGTGTTCCTGTTGGTGATAGCGAGGATGACAACGTTGAAGTGGCTACTTGGGGAGAACTCCCGGTATTTGAATTTGAACCGAAGCCACATTGGGAAATCGGTACGGATTTGAAGCTGCTTGATTTCGAGCGAGCTGCAAAAGTGACAGGAAGTCGTTTCGTTTTTTACCGTGGGATGGGTGCTCGTTTGGAGCGTGCATTGATTAACTTCATGATGGATTTGCACCAGGATGAGCATGGCTATGAGGAAATGCTACCTCCATATATGGTCAACCGTACGAGCTTGACGGGGACAGGACAGCTTCCTAAGTTTGAAGAAGATGCGTTCCTTATTCAAGAAGAGGATTATTTCTTAATTCCAACGTCTGAAGTGCCTGTTACGAACTTTTACCGTGATGAAATTTTGGATAGTGCACAACTTCCAGCTGCGTTTGCTGCGTATAGTACAAACTTCCGCTCAGAGGCGGGATCTGCGGGTCGTGATACGCGTGGGTTGATTCGTCAGCATCAGTTCAATAAGGTGGAGCTTGTTCGTTTTGTGAAACCGGAAGACTCTTATGATGAACTGGAGAAATTGACAGGACATGCGGAGAAAGTATTGCAGTTGTTAAAGCTTCCGTACCGGAAGTTGAAAATGTGTACAGCAGACCTAGGCTTTACGGCGGCTAAAAAGTATGACCTTGAGGTGTGGATTCCAACACAGAATCTCTACCGCGAAATTTCGTCTTGTTCAAACTTTGAAGATTTCCAAGCACGCCGAGCGCATATCCGTTTCCGTCGTGAAGCAGGGGCGAAGCCTGAGTATGTGCATACATTGAATGGTAGTGGTTTAGCGATTGGTCGTACTGTAGCAGCAATCCTTGAAAATTATCAGCAGGAAGACGGTTCTGTCGTTATTCCTGAAGTGTTGCGTCCGTATATGGGTGGAAAAGAAGTTATTACTAAGTAAGGAACGCAGTCTAAAGTCGCGACATCGTGTCGCAACAAGGAAGGATGCGGCTCAATCCTTCCCCACTGCATGACCTACATCCTGTAGGCCCAAGGCGTGCGCTGAAGTCATTCGACTTTCTGCGCCGCCTCTTTTTTTGCTTGTTTTTTACGTTCTCGAATGGCTCTAAAGAATGCCGTGAGCATTTCTCCGCATTCATCTGCCAATACACCTTCGACAACATCACATTCATGATTAAACCGTGGATCATTCAATAGACGATATAATGAGTCCACACAACCGCCTTTAGGATCACGGGCGGCGTAGACAACGCGTGGAATTCTAGATTGTAAAATAGCACCGGCACACATCGGACACGGTTCGAGTGTGACGTATAATGTTGTATCTTCAAGTCGCCAGCTGCCGATTTCCTGACAAGCATCCTGGATGGCAGCTAACTCGGCATGGGTGACGGCATTTTGCGTTGTTTCCCGCAAATTATGTGCCCGTGCAATGACTTGATCATTATGGACAATGATTGCACCAATCGGTACTTCCCCAATCGCTTGCGCTTTCATCGCTTCTTCAATTGCTAGTTGCATATATCGTCGATCTTTTTCAAATGTAGTCATCAAACATCGCTCCTTGAAAATAGTGTAGCATGAATTGTTCCACGTGAATCATTCGTGTGATAAAATTAGAGGCACTAACTATTCATATCATGAAGGAGGATTTCAGATGTCGGTTCCATTCATAGCGGTCGAAGGTCCGATTGGAGTTGGGAAAACATCACTTTCCACAGCGATTGCAGATAAACAACAATTCCATCAGCTCAAAGAAATTGTGGATGAGAATCCATTTTTAAATAAATTCTACGACAACATCGAGGAATGGAGCTTCCAAACCGAAATGTTTTTTCTTTGTAATCGCTATAAACAGCTTAGCGATATTAAAACCGAAATTTTAGGTGAAAAAAAATCTGTCGTTGCTGATTATCATATTTTCAAGAACCTGATTTTTGCAAAACGTACATTGGGTACTGAAGAGTATACGAAGTACGAGGAAATCTATAAGATTTTGACGCAGGACATGCCTGTGCCGAACGTTATTATCTACTTGCATGCGAGTTTAGATACGCTTATGAAACGAATTGCTCTGCGTGGTCGTGACTTTGAAAAAAATATGGACCCCGCTTATATGAAACAGCTATCAGAAGACTATGAGACATTCATTACTTATTTTGAAGCGGCACATCCTGAAATTCCTGTGCTTCGATTCAATGGGGATGAACTTGATTTTGTAAACAGTGATAAGGATTTGCAATTCATTTTGGAGTCCGTTGATGCAACGATACAAAAAGGAGTAGCTTTGAATGAACTTACGTGAAAAATATGGTATTCCAAATAATGCTGTTATTACAATTGCCGGGACGGTTGGTGTTGGAAAATCGACGATGACGCAGGCACTTGCAGATGCATTGGATTTTAGGACATCCTTTGAAAATGTCGATCAAAACCCGTATCTCGATCGCTTTTATGATGACTTTGAAAAATGGAGCTTCCATTTACAAATTTATTTTTTGGCAGAGCGTTTTAAAGAGCAAAAGCGTATTTTTGAATATGGCGGCGGGTTTATCCAAGACCGTTCGATTTATGAGGATACAGGTATTTTTGCTAAAATGCATCAGGAAAAAGGTACGATGGATCCTGTCGACTATGAAACGTATACGAATTTGTTTGAAGCAATGGTGATGACACCTTATTTCCCACATCCGACGTTACTCGTTTACTTGGAAGGGTCGCTGGATGAAATTGTGGCACGTGTTCAAGAACGCGGGCGTCCAATGGAGCAGCAGACGCCGATTTCCTACTGGGAAGAGATGCATGGGCGGTACGATAAATGGATTAATTCGTTCAATACATGTCCTGTGCTACGGCTGAATATTAATGATTATGATTTGATGAAAAATCCACGAGAAGTAGAAACAATTGTGGAGCGCATTGGGCATATGCTGGAGCAGACAGCGTTTTTGAGAAAGTAGTTATGATAAGAAGTGCATTGGGTTTGATTATCCAATGCGCTTTTTTTATTGTTATTTGCTAAAAGGAAGTTCGCTAGGAGATGTTTTATTATATTCATCAAGACGCCCTTCACTTTTGTCATTCTATGAATAAGATAGAGTGTTTACATTTATAGGAGTTGGGATGGCGTGAATCATTATTGGGGGAGAGTGTATTTATACTGTTATCCAATGCAACCGTGTTTGATAGGGCCATTGGATTGTGTCAATAAGGCTGAAGCAGCGTTAAGAAGCACAATGCGTCGTTTATGGGGAGAGCATACGGCTTGGACGAGGGCTACTGTCAGTAGTCTTGTTTATGCATTACCTGATGCTGATGTTGTTGTAGCAAGACTTCTCCGCACGGCAACGGATATGGGCGGTGCCTTGCGACCTTTTTATGGTGATGAGGTGGCAAAGAGATACGGCCAATTGTTAACAGCGCATATCACGTTGGCGGGGGATCTCGTCAACGCTACATTGGTAGGGAATGTGGAAAAGGGAGCGGCGATAGAACAGAATTGGTTTCGCAATGGCACGGAAATTGCGCTATTTTTGACCAGCATCAGCCCTTATCTATCAGCAGTGGAATTTCAGGAAATGCTTGATGAGCATTTGGCGCTTATCAAACGAGGGATGATTAGTATGCTCGGCAAAGATTTCAAAGCAAGCGTAGATCTATTCGATTTAATGGAGATAGAGGCATTAGAAATGGCAGATATGCTAACGGATGCAATCATTAAGCAGTTTCCTTACAAGTTCATGTCGGTGTATGGGTGATTAAGCAAGAGGTAAGGGGAGATAATAAAGTGCAACCTTATTCAAATGAACCTGTTTCTCAGACCATAAGATCAATTCATGATTCTGATGGTGTGGAACCTTATGCGCAATATACAGCCCCTGTCAGGTATATTTTGAACAATGCGACTGACTTACATGGGAGATGCTGCATAAGCAAGGCAGAGGTCGATTTTATAAGCATGAATCGGCTTTTGTGGATGGAACATGTTAACTGGACGCGTATGACGATTATAAGCATCGTATTCGGTTTGCCTGATTTGCAGTTTGTCGAACAACGCCTATTGAGAAATGCGACTGATTTGGGGAATTGCTTAAGACCTTTCTATGGAAATGAAATAGCGGATCGCTACACCGTGCTTATTAAAGAACATCTATTGCTAGCGGCAGAATTAGTTACAGCAGCTACAAAAGGAGATGAGCAAAAGGCGGCTGAGGCAGAGAGGCAATGGTATCGAAATGCAGATGATATTGCTGAGTTTTTAAGTAGTATCAATCCGTATTTAGGCATTGAAGAAGTAAGACAAATGTTTTATATGCACTTGGCTTTGACGAAGCAGGAAGCCGTTTATATGATACAGAAAAACTATCAAGCAGACGTTGAAGTGTTCGATAAGATTGAAGCACAGGCTTTGGAAATGTCGGATATGATAGCGTGTGCGATTGTGAAGCAGTTTCCGGGTATGTTCATGCCACTATGTTAAGAAAAACGACACACCATCTCATAAGGATGGTGTGCCGTTTGTTTTAGGACAGTACCGCAGATTCAACGAAAAACTCTGCGTATAATTCTTTTAAGATTTTCGTTTCATCTTTCTTATGAACGCCGAAGACAAGACTCACTTCGGAAGATCCTTGGTTAATCATTTGGATGCTGGCACCTGTGCGTGCGATGGCAGAAGCGGCACGTGCCGCAAGTCCTGTTGAATGGCGCATCCCTTCACCGACGAGCACGATCATGGAAAAATCACTTTGGATATGAACGTCATCTGCATTCAGCTCTTCTTTTACGCGTTGAATGATGCGTGCTTCTTTATCTGTATTGATAAACTTACTGCGTAAAATAACAGAGATATTATCAATTCCAGATGGTGTATGTTCAAATGGAATTTCTTCTTCCTCTAATATTTGCAATAAACGACGACCAAAGCCGATTTCTTGGTTCATTAAATATTTGTCGACAAACAATGTAGAAAATCCATCGTCTGCTGCAATGCCAATAACGGGTTGCGCGGAATTATTGCGTTCTTTCACAATCAACGTACCTGGTGCTTCCGGGTTATTAGTATTTTTAATGCACACAGGAACAGAACGGCGGAAGGCAGGCATCAGCGCTTCATCATGAAAGACGGAAAATCCTGCATAGGCGAGTTCTCGCATTTCGCGGTAAGTCATTTTGTCGATGGCAACAGGGTTATCTACTACTGTAGGATTGGCCGCAAAGACGGAGTCGACGTCTGTGAAGTTTTCATAGAGTTCAGCTTCCGTTGCTGCCGCTAGCAGCGATCCAGTAATATCAGACCCGCCTCGATTGAATGTACGGAGTGTTCCGTCTTCTGTGTAGCCAAAAAATCCTGGGAAGACGACGATGCCTGGTTCATCCCGCAATTTGACGAGACGTTCATCGCCTTCTGGTAAAGCACGTACGCGCTCAGGACGATCATTGACAAGTAGTCCCGCATCTTTAGGACAAATGTATTTGGCATCTAGGCCGATATGTTTGAAATAAGCGGCAATCAGCTTTGCATTGTTGTCTTCACCGGATGCTTTCAAATAATCCATATAGAGAACTGGATCATTTTTATCTCTAGCAAGGCGTTGCTGTAAATCTTGTTCGATGACATGGACGATGCCTTCAGAAAGACCAAGTCCTTCGGCAATTAATCGATAACGATTGATGACTTCCTCAAGTTCATGAGTTATTTTTTTATCATTAAGTGCTTGTTCTGCAAGACGAATGAGCAAATCTGTTACTTTTTCATCGTCGCCAAATCTTTTACCAGGTGCTGACACAACAACAATCTTACGTGTAGGGTCAGATGTGACGATGGCTGCTACTTTTTTGATTTGCTCAGCTGATGCGACGGACGTTCCACCAAATTTACATACTTTCATTTTCATCAATCCTATCTTTTAATTAGTGACAATTATATGTTTTTTTGAACTTTATATCAAATCGGGGTTGTTATTGACCGAATATTTCACTATACTGTCCTTATGCAAAGAACGACTGTTTTTTCATAGTGTACATACAGTTAGGAGAATCGTCAATGAAAAATGAGATTAATATTGGATTACTAGGGTTTGGAGTTGTGGGTAGTGGTGTCGCTCAAATCTTGGAAAACCACCAAGATGACTTGCGCCATAAGCTTGGTATGCCTGTGACGATCACAAAAGTTCTTGTGAAAGATCAGCATAAGAAAAGGGACACAAACCTGTCTCCTGCTATTTTCACAACGAATTTGAATGGGATACTAGAAGATCCGTCTATCGATCTCATTGTAGAAGTGATTGGTGGGACAGACGAGGCTAAAGAAGCGATTGAAAGTTCCCTACGTGCAGGGAAAGGCGTCGTGACAGCGAATAAAGATGTGATGGCCCAGTACGGTCCAGAATTGTTGAAGTTGGCAGATGAAAACAAATGTGATCTATTTTATGAAGCGAGTGTCGGTGGAGGGATCCCATTAATTCGCACGCTGGAAGATGGACTTGCATCTGATCGTATTAGTGCGTTGACGGGTATTGTCAATGGCACGACGAACTTTATACTAACAAAGATGAAGCATGAAAAGATGAGCTACGAAGATGCATTAGCAGAGGCGACTGAGCTTGGGTTTGCAGAAGCCGACCCGTCCGCAGATGTGGATGGCATTGATGCTGCGCGTAAAATGGTTATTTTAGCTTCACTGGCATTTTCTACTGAAGTCCGTTTGGAGGATGTATTCGTCAGAGGACTGAAAGAAATCCGTGATGGTGACTTGGAGCTTGCGGAACAATTTGGCTATACAGTGAAGTTGGCAGGGGCCGCTAAGAAGAATGCGGATGGTATTGAAGTGGCGGTTGAGCCGGTTCTGTTTCCGAACTCGCATCCCTTGGCATCTGTGAACAATGAATTTAACGCGGTGTACGTTTATGGTGATGCGGTTGGGGAGACGATGTTCTATGGACCGGGAGCTGGTTCATTACCGACTGCAACATCTGTCACAGGAGATATTGTCGCGGCGTGTCGTAACCTATTGCTTGGCGTGAATGGGAAAAGACCACATGCTCCGCAATATGAGCGTAAAGTGAAAAGCGATGAGAATAAGTTTGCACGATACTTCCATCGTATTCATGTTAGGGATGAAGTGGGTGTCCTGACGAAGCTAACGGCGATTTATAGTAGTCATGGTGCGAGTTTGGCGACGGTGATCCAGCATCCGGATAAAACAGGGGCTGACGCGGATTTGATTTTCATCACACATCAAATTTCCCGAAAGCAACATCTAAATATTGTAACTGATTTAAATCAAACACCAGAGGTCATTGGCGTACTAAGCCATTACCGAATTGAGGGGGAATAATGATGAGAAGATGGAATGGATTGATTGACGAGTATAAGGAATGGTTGCCAGTGACGGAGGAAACACCGGCATTGACGTTGCAGGAAGGGAATACACCTCTCATTTATCTGGAGAATTTATCTAAGCAATGGGGCATCGAGCTTTACGTGAAAACGGAAGGAACGAATCCGACGGGATCTTTCAAAGACCGAGGGATGGTTATGGCGGTTGCGAAGGCAAAAGAGGAAGGGAAAGAAGTCCTTATTTGTGCATCGACAGGGAATACATCGGCATCTGCTGCAGCATATGGCGCGCGTGCAGGGATGCGGACGATTGTTGTGATTCCTGAAGGGAAAATTGCGCTTGGGAAATTAGCACAGGCGAAAATGTATGGGGCGGAAATTGTTGAGATTGCTGGTAACTTTGATGTGGCGCTTGATATGGTTCGAGAAGCCGGTGAAGGAAAAGTAGCCGTTGTGAATTCGATTAACCCGTACCGCTTGGAAGGCCAGAAGACGATTGCATTTGAAGCGATTGAGCAGCTTGGAAAAGTACCGGATATTTTTGCATTGCCAGTCGGGAATGCAGGTAATATTTCAGCAGCTTGGAAAGGTTTTAAAGAATATGCTGAGCGCAAAGGGACTGCTTTACCATCATTGCTTGGTGTACAGGCAGATGGGGCAGCACCGATTGTCTATGATCGTATATTTGAAAACCCTGAAACAGTTGCGACGGCTATCCGCATTGGTAATCCTGCGAGCTGGCAATTGGCGAAGGATGCATTGGCGGAATCGAACGGAGCTATTTTGTCGGTGACGGATGAAGAAATTTTAGAAGCATACAGCTTGATTGCTTCAACAGAAGGTGTTTTTGCCGAGCCGGGTTCATGTGCGACGATTGCAGGCATTAAAAAACGTTTGGATGCAGGACTGATTGAAAAAGGTTCAACGATTGTTGGCGTACTAACAGGTAACGGATTGAAAGATCCTGAAACAGCAATTATGGTGAATGAAAAGAAAGCGTTACTGTCACGCGATCAGTTTGATGCGTTATTGAATGAATTGAAAGAAGGAGCAAAGTAATGGGAGAAGCCAATTTTTCAGTCGTCGTACCCGCTACGACGGCCAATCTTGGCCCGGGATTTGATAGTATTGGGCTTGCACTCGCTTTGTATATGACGGTCGATGTTAACCCGGCGAAGGCTTGGCTTGTTCAATATGAAGGCGATGAGTACCAAGGGTTGGCGAGCGGGGAAGATAATTTGATTGTGACAACGATTCAAGGTGTAGCGAAGCGTTACGAACAGACAGTGTCTCCACAGAAGTTATATGTCCAGTCGGATATTCCATTGGGCAAAGGGCTTGGAAGTAGTGCGACAGCGATTGCAGCAGGTATTGAAATTGCAGATCAGTTACTAGCGCTGAAACTATCTTCAAAGGACAAGGTGTTAATCGGTAGTGAACTGGAAGGTCATGCAGATAACGTGTCAGCTGCTTTGCTAGGTGGAGTTACTATTTCTTATTTTGATGGTACTGAGATAGATGTGGTTCATCTACCTGAACCAAAAATAGGCGTAGTGATGCTTGTGCCACCAAAAGCATTGCCAACGGAAGAATCGCGAGGACTTCTTCCTGAACAATTACCACATGCAGTAGCGATTGCAGGAAGTGCTGCAAGTAGTGTCATGACAGCGGCTATTGCACGAGGAGATTGGGAAACAGCGGGCAGGATGATGGAGAAAGATGTTTTTCATGAACCATATCGCAAGCCGTTGTTTCCTGACTTTGAGCAAATTCGCATGGCTTGCCAAGACTATGGCGCATATGGCATGACAATTAGTGGTGCAGGTCCATCGGTGTTCATTGCTGTGAAGCAGGGTGATGAGGGTAGGATAGCGGAGAAACTAGCTGCTGATTTCCCATATTATAATTGCATGGCCATCCAGCCTTCTATTACTGGCTCGGTTGTTAATAAAATAGACGTAAAAAAAGAAGCAGCCCGTTAAATCGGTCTGCTTCTTGTGGTTTTTGAATTAATGTTCAAAATAAAAATCCGTTATCAACTAACGAATTCAATCTCCAAACTTATGCGCTAAGTTGAAAATATGGAGGAGGTAGAGGGATTCGAACCCCCGCGCGGTTTAACCCGCCTGACGGTTTTCAAGACCGTTCCCTTCAGCCGAACTTGGGTATACCTCCGTATCAACAAAATATAATTTATCATGTCTGCGTGAAGGTGTCAACAGTTTTCGTTATATAAAATAATTTCGACAAATTGAGGTGTGTAGACAGCCTCTTTTATGTGGGATAAAGAGTGTGTCCAATGAGGTTGTCGGAATGGGGGAAAAATTATATAGATAACAATATAGAATAAATTTGATTTTTAAATAGAAAGTGAGTATACTAAGAAATGCCGTGCTAGGTGGGGAGGTAGCGGTGCCCTATCACTTGCAATCCGCTCTAGCAAGACTGAATTCCTTCTCGAGGCTGTCCGTATTGTAGGGTCTGCCTTTTGCACGCAGTGTTGACGTTTGGGTCCCGCGCAATGGAAACCCATGAACCATGTCAGGTCCGGAAGGAAGCAGCATTAAGTGGACTTTTTCATGTGCCGCGGGGTCGCCTAGACCGAGCTGGCGACAGAAGTAACGCTTATGTGCGGCTGCCAGAGGAAGGTGCACGGCATTAATTTTATAACTCGACTCGTCCAATTATATGGGCGAGTTTTTTTACGGTTAAAAAAATATATACTAGGGTTGTTTGTGTTATACTAGAACTATTATCGCATTGCGTCAAAAGGAGGAAAACTGTTGGTTTATCAAGCTTTTTATCGTGTATATCGACCTCAGTCGTTTGCTGAGATGTCTGGGCAGCAACATGTAAAACAGACACTGCAAAATGCCCTCCTTCATAATAAGACGACGCATGCTTATCTATTCTCGGGTCCAAGGGGTACAGGGAAGACAAGTGCTGCAAAAGTTTTTGCAAAAGCGTTGAACTGTGAAAATGGCCCATCGAAAGAACCATGCAATGAATGTCCGGCATGCCTCAGCATTACAGAAGGCTCGAATACAGATGTCATTGAATTTGATGCAGCTTCGAACTCACGTGTAGAGGAAATGCGAGATATTATTGAAAAAGTAAGATTTGCTCCATCGAATGCACGTTTTAAAGTGTATATTATTGATGAGGTGCATATGCTCTCGAACTCGGCATTCAATGCGCTATTGAAAACACTTGAAGAACCCCCATCACATGTTGTCTTCATCCTAGCAACGACGGAACCACATAAACTGCCTTTGACAATCATCTCAAGATGTCAGCGCTTTGATTTCAAGCCGATTACACCGATTGATATTATTGAGCGGATGAAGGTTGTGCTGGCAGATACGGGTATCGAGTTTGACGAGGGTGCGTTGAAAGTGATTGCACAGGCAGCTTCGGGTGGTATGAGGGACGCACTGAGTATGCTTGACCAAGTTGTATCGTTTAGCGGAGAGCGGTTGACTGTTGAAGATGCTTTGCTTGTTACAGGTTCGATTAGTGAAGACATCTTTCATCAGTTGGCAGAAGCGTTGCTTAGCAAAGATGCTGGTACGGCACTTTCATTGCTCGATCGGTTGATTGCAGAAGGGAAGGACGTATCTAGGCTTGCGGAAGATTTGATTACGTTTTTCAGGGATCTACTTCTCTTAAGGACAGCTCCAGATTTGAAAAATCTTCTTGAGCTTGTATCGGGTGACAATCGTTTTGTAGAGATGGCGCAAAGATTTGATCCAGATATTTTGTATGTATTTATTGATATACTGGCGAAAACTCAGCAGGAGATGCGCTTCTCCAATCATGCGAAAGTGTATATTGAATCTGCGCTGTTGAAAATGATCCATCAGGATACTGGCCCGGTGCAATCCACTGGTAATAGTCAGATAGTCGATGCAGGGCTTACGCAAAAAGTGGCAGAGCTTGAGCGAGTTATTGCAAGCATGCAACAGCAAATCGCCAGCGGTGTCGCTGTGCAAGGAGCTACAGGGCAAACTGCACAACCTCGAAAAAACGTATCAAAATCATCGCAATCATTTAAAGTTCCAACAGGGAAGATAAATGAAGTACTAAGAGCGGCGACAAAACAGGATATCCAGACGATTCGGGAAGAGTGGGCAGGAATGATGCAGACGATGCAAAAATCACATGCTGCACTTCTCGAAGAAACGGAGCCTGTAGCGGCATCTGAGAATGCTTTTGTGTTAAAATTCAAGTATGAAATCCATTGCCTAATGGCTTCTGAAAATTCATCGCTTCGGTCAGGCTTGTCGGATGCCTTACGCTCACGAACGGGTAAGGCATATGAAGTTGTGTATGTTCCTGAAAATGGGTGGCTACAAGTAAGGTCGGAATTCATCCAAAAAAGCGGGCTTACTAAACAGCAAGAACCATCCTCACCCGAAGAGGCAGCTGCTGAAGAAATGCTGTCATTCGTTAAGGAAGCCGAACAGGAAAACACAGATCCGATTGTAACAGAGGCAGAAAAGATTTTTGGTAAGGAATTCATAGAAGTCTATGATGACTAACAAATTAAGAGGAGGAAATGAATATGCGTGGTGCAGGAAATATGCAAGGTATGATGAAACAAATGCAGAAAATGCAAAAGAAAATGGCTGAGGCTCAAGAAGAACTTGGTGAAAAGCGTCTTGAAGGAGCAGCAGGCGGTGGCATGGTAAAAGTTATCGTATCTGGCGATAAGCAAGTTATCGATGTGATTATCGATTCGTCCGTCGTGGATCCTGAAGATATTGAAATGCTACAAGATCTCGTTGTTATTGCTACAAACGACGCGATGGCGAAGGCAGAAGAATTAACGAACTCTACGATGGGTCAATTCACGAAAGGATTGAACCTACCTGGAATGTTCTAGGAGGAAAAATCGATGCATTACCCTGAACCGATATCAAAACTGATTGATAGTTTTATGAAATTGCCAGGTATCGGCCCCAAAACAGCGGGCCGACTGGCGTTTTTTGTATTAAGTATGAAAGAAGATACTGTACTGGACTTCGCCAAAGCGCTCGTCGATGCGAAAAGAAATTTACGTTATTGTACGGTTTGTGGACATATTACAGACATCGATCCCTGTCATATTTGCCAGGATAAAAGCCGTGACGGCTCGATGATTTGTGTTGTGCAAGACACGAAAGATGTTATTGCAATGGAAAAGATGAGAGATTACAAAGGACTTTATCATGTTCTTCATGGGGCGATTTCTCCGATGGATGGGATTGGTCCAGAAGATATTAACGTTCCTTCCTTATTAACACGTCTGCAGGATGAAGCAGTTGAAGAACTAATTTTAGCTACGAACCCTACAATAGAAGGTGAAGCGACTGCGATGTATATTTCTAGACTTGTGAGGCCATCTGGAATCATGACAACAAGAATTGCTCATGGATTACCAGTTGGAGGAGATCTCGAATACGCAGATGAAGTTACATTATCGAGGGCGCTAGAAGGCCGCCGAGAGTTATAGGGGTAGGGGGCATCTTGCATGTTTGGACGAAAAAGAAAACTAAAAAAAGAGTTTGACGAACGCCTCCGTACATTAATGATGGAAACAAAAGAAGAATGGGAACGTGCAAGAGAGAACGAAAGATATCTAAATGATTATGATCAAGAAGTGATGGTTTCGCGAAAAATTGCTGAGAGTAAACATTTTTATTTATTTAGAGAAGCAAAAGTTCGTCGGCTAGGAAAAGATTAATATGTCTTCACGGGATCGCATAGAATGGATTATTCATTTGAAAGGGGCGTTTCCCGTGAAAGTTATTGGTATTTTAGTTGTCGGATTAGTTC
>NZ_JBBOWX010000001.1:4360000-4457500 GCF_038007285.1 Sporosarcina sp. FSL K6-3457 | reverse complement strand
ATGAGCGCGCTGACAACGCAATGCGCAGTGTATTGAAAGCCGTTTAAGGTTAAGTTAGAAAGGGCGCATGGCGGATGCCTTGGCACTAGGAGCCTAAGAAGGACGGCACTAACACCGATATGCTCCGGGGAGCTGTAAGTAAGCTTTGATCCGGAGATTTCCGAATGGGGAAACCCACTACCCATAATGGGGTAGTACGTTTACGTGAATACATAGCGTAAACGAGGCAGACCCGGAGAACTGAAACATCTAAGTATCCGGAGGAAGAGAAAGAAACATCGATTCCCTGAGTAGCGGCGAGCGAAACGGGAAAAGCCCAAACCAGGAAGCTTGCTTCCTGGGGTTGTAGGACACTCTATACGGAGTTACAAAGGAATGGATTAGGCGAAGCGACCTGGAAAGGTCCGCCGTAGCGGGTAAAAGCCCCGTAGTCGAAAGTCCATTCTCTCCAGAGTGTATCCTGAGTACGGCGGAACACGTGAAATTCCGTCGGAATCCGGGAGGACCATCTCCCAAGGCTAAATACTCCCTAGTGACCGATAGTGAACCAGTACCGTGAGGGAAAGGTGAAAAGCACCCCGGAAGGGGAGTGAAATAGATCCTGAAACCATGTGCCTACAAGTTGTCAGAGCCCGTTAATGGGTGATGGCGTGCCTTTTGTAGAATGAACCGGCGAGTTACGATTCCATGCAAGGTTAAGCAGTGAATGCGGAGCCGCAGCGAAAGCGAGTCTGAATAGGGCGAATGAGTATGGGGTCGTAGACCCGAAACCAGGTGATCTACCCATGTCCAGGGTGAAGGTAAGGTAACACTTACTGGAGGCCCGAACCCACGTATGTTGAAAAATGCGGGGATGAGGTGTGGGTAGCGGTGAAATTCCAATCGAACCTGGAGATAGCTGGTTCTCTCCGAAATAGCTTTAGGGCTAGCCTCAAACTTAAGAATCTCGGAGGTAGAGCACTGTTTGGACTAGGGGCCCATCCCGGGTTACCGAATTCAGACAAACTCCGAATGCCGATGATTTATGTTTGGGAGTCAGACTGCGGGTGATAAGATCCGTAGTCGAGAGGGAAACAGCCCAGACCACCAGTTAAGGTCCCCAAGTATTCGTTAAGTGGAAAAGGATGTGGCGTTGCCCAGACAACCAGGATGTTGGCTCAGAAGCAGCCATCATTTAAAGAGTGCGTAAGCGTTCCAAGGGCGTTGAAGCTAGACCGTAAGGACTGGTGGAGCGCTTGGAAGTGAGAATGCCGGTATGAGTAGCGAAAGAAGGGTGAGAATCCCTTCCACCGAATGCCCAAGGTTTCCTGAGGAAGGCTCGTCCGCTCAGGGTTAGTCAGGACCTAAGTCGAGGCCGAAAGGCGTAGACGATGGATAACAGGTTGATATTCCTGTACCACCTCCCCGCCGTTTGAGTAATGGGGGGACGCAGTAGGATAGGGTGAGCGCACTGTTGGTTATGTGCGTCTAAGCAGTGAGGTGTGGAATGAGGCAAATCCCGTTCCTATAACATTGAGCTGTGATGGCGAGGAGATTTATCTCCGGAGTCCCTGATTTCACGCTGCCAAGAAAAGCCTCTAGCGAGGCGGGAGGTGCCTGTACCGCAAACCGACACAGGTAGGCGAGGAGAGAATCCTAAGGTGATCGAGAGAACTCTCGTTAAGGAACTCGGCAAAATGACCCCGTAACTTCGGGAGAAGGGGTGCTCTGGTAGGGTGTTAAAGCCCGAGAGAGCCGCAGTGAATAGGCCCAGGCGACTGTTTAGCAAAAACACAGGTCTCTGCAAAACCGTAAGGTGAAGTATAGGGGCTGACGCCTGCCCGGTGCTGGAAGGTTAAGAGGAGAGGTCAGCGCAAGCGAAGCTTTGAATTGAAGCCCCAGTAAACGGCGGCCGTAACTATAACGGTCCTAAGGTAGCGAAATTCCTTGTCGGGTAAGTTCCGACCCGCACGAAAGGCGTAACGATCTGGGCACTGTCTCAACGAGAGACTCGGTGAAATTATAATACCTGTGAAGATGCAGGTTACCCGCGACAGGACGGAAAGACCCCGTGGAGCTTTACTGTAACCTGATATTGAATTCCGGTGCAGCCTGTACAGGATAGGTAGGAGCCTAAGATTCCGGAGCGCCAGCTTCGGAGGAGGCGTTGGTGGGATACTACCCTGGCTGTATTGGACTTCTAACCCATGCCCCTTATCGGGGCAGGAGACAGTGTCAGGCGGACAGTTTGACTGGGGCGGTCGCCTCCTAAAGAGTAACGGAGGCGCCCAAAGGTTCCCTCAGAATGGTTGGACATCATTCGTAGAGTGCAAAGGCATAAGGGAGCTTGACTGCGAGACCTACAAGTCGAGCAGGGTCGAAAGACGGGCTTAGTGATCCGGTGGTTCCGCATGGAAGGGCCATCGCTCAACGGATAAAAGCTACCCCGGGGATAACAGGCTTATCTCCCCCAAGAGTCCACATCGACGGGGAGGTTTGGCACCTCGATGTCGGCTCATCGCATCCTGGGGCTGTAGTCGGTCCCAAGGGTTGGGCTGTTCGCCCATTAAAGCGGTACGCGAGCTGGGTTCAGAACGTCGTGAGACAGTTCGGTCCCTATCCGTCGCGGGCGCAGGAAATTTGAGAGGAGCTGTCCTTAGTACGAGAGGACCGGGATGGACACACCGCTGGTGTACCAGTTGTCTTGCCAAAGGCATCGCTGGGTAGCTATGTGTGGACGGGATAAATGCTGAAAGCATCTAAGCATGAAGCCCCCTCGAGATGAGATTTCCCATTACGCAAGTAAGTAAGTTCCCTCAAAGAAGATGAGGTTGATAGGTCTGGGGTGGAAGCACGGCGACGTGTGGAGCTGACGGATACTAATCGAACGAGGACTTAACCTTATAGTAAAAAGGGCAGGTTGGCCCTGATTTGTGAACTATGGAAGACTATTTTAGCTGAAATACGCTAAAAAGTCTTAATGTCTGTTTTATTCAGTTTTGAGTGAACAAGCTCAAAATAGTCTGGTGACGAAGGCGAAGAGGTCACACCCGTTCCCATCCCGAACACGGAAGTTAAGCTCTTCAGCGCCGATGGTAGTTGGGGGTTTCCCCCTGCAAGAGTAGGACGTCGCCGGGCGCATGGTCATTACCATTAGGTAATGGCTTTTTTGTTGTCTAGGAAATTATAAAGTTCTCGACTTGTGGATAACTGTTCGATAAACTGTTCGTATAACGATAGGAGGATGGAATATGGGCCGAGATAATGAAGGAGTCATCAAGAAAATATTGAAAGATCATTTCGTGGGATTTTGGTATTTACACGAGCACTTATTTCCGGAATCTTATCGAGAGGATATCAAGGAAACAGTTCTAAAAACAATCAAATGCGGGTCTTCTGATTTGGGGTATGCTAAATATGAATGTTTAGGATGCGAAGGGAACCCAAGGCCTGTATTCGTTTGTTTCACATGTAAAAGTCGTTTTTGTAATAAGTGCGGGAAAAAATATACGGATGATTGGTCCGATAAACAGCAGGAACTGATATTGAATGTTCCACATCGTCATATGGTTTTTACAGTTCCACAGGAACTTAGAAACATCTTTTTTCAAGATCGTAAAAAGTTGAATGAACTGAGTCAACAGGTAGCTCAGGTTTTTCAATTTTATTACCAACGGAAAAGTAAGAAGCGTCAGTTACAAACAGGTATTATTACGGTAATCCATACCTTTGGTAGGGATTTGAAATTCAATCCTCATATACATGCTTTAGTGACAGAAGGTGCAATTGATAATCGGAACGAATGGAGTCCAAGCGAATATATTCCGTATGAATACTTGAGGAAATCTTGGCAGAAAGTACTTCTTGATTTGGTGAAAAAGTGGTTTTCTGATGATCAAAGAGCACAGGATTTAGTAAATGACTTGTACAGTCGTTATCCGAAGGGCTTTTATGTAAATGCGGAAAAGAAAATGCAAAATGCAAAAGGAGCTGCCAAATACATCGGTAGATACTTGGCTAGACCTGCAATTGCTGAATATCGCATAGAAGAATATGACGGTAAGATGGTCACGTATTGGTATGAGGATCACAAAACAGGAAAAAGAGTAGATGTGAAACAGTCTGCGTATAGATTTCTATATAATATTTTACAGCACATCCCACCCAAACACTTTAGAATGGTGGGTCGTTTTGGGTTGTATAGCAGAACGAAACATAAAAAGGCAAAACAAGTTTTGACCCTTTATGCGTTCATGCGCACAAGACAATTATCATTACTGTTGGAGAGGAAACAAAAAAGAAAACGTATCGACAGCGTATGATTGAGGCCTTTAATCGTGATCCTTTCCTGTGCCCACATTGCCATCGTGAGATGGATTTAGTGGAAATCTGGCATGCTGACTATGGATTTTTGTATCATTACATGGAGGGGATGGAGATTATCAAAATACGAGGAGAATCAGCAAATGACAGGAAACAAAGAACGGGATGAATTGAGCAAAGAATTTCTACAATCATTACAGGAAGATGATCCATTTGGTTTAAACGAAGAAATGGAGACAGTATTATTTGAGTGTGTGGATTGTCGTGAAGAAGACGATGTTCCTGATTTTGTTGTACAAGATTTTCAAGTGGAATTAAAGAAGGACGAAGAAGTTGAGATGGAATGTCCTTTTTGTGGTGGAACCATGCGGAGGGCGAAGAAAAGTCCCAAGTGAATTGTTTACACTTGGGACGTGGACAGAGGCGCTTTAGCGCTTTTGTTCTTGTTTAAAATAAAAAACCAAAGGTAGGAGAACAGGGCGTATAATATACGTGAGAACTAGACGAAGAAATACGCAACACACATGGTCATTGCTAATAAGCGATGGCTTTTTTGTTTAATTGTTTTAACAAGGCGTTAGGTGGTTGTAAAATATCTATTATAGACAAGTGTCTAATATAAATAATCCAAAATTACAGGGAGGGTGAGCCGTATGAGAAAAATACTAAAAACTGAATTTAAAATTATTAAAGTGGTGTGGTCCAATGAATCACCATTAACGACTAGTATTGTTATAGAGCGATTGGGTAATGAAAAAGAATAGAAAGCTCCAACAGTCATTTCTTTGATGCTTCGCTTGGTTGAATGAGAATATTTAAAGACGGAGAAGAACGGTAAAGAACGTACATATTACCCGCTGATAATCCAAGAAGACTCCCACCTCAAGACATGTAAAGGGCATAGCTCAATGAATAGGTGGGAGATGAATATCGGTTGGTGTTAGCCAAATTATTGGTGTAAAACGAACGTGTGTACTGTTGTAGTGCCGTGTAGATTGCTTATTGAAAACCGGAAATAGGGGTTGTGGCAAGAAATTCGTTTGTCGCATAAAATTTTTAACGTTCTAATCGCCTCGTCTAGCCAAAAAGCAAAAAAACAGCAGTGCGCCAGGCGAATAGAGTTCAATGTACACAAATTCTGTTTTTCATCGCAGGACTACGGATAGAGCCTAATCAATAACTGGCGGTTACGCTGGTGTTTTTAGGAATCTACCACTTCAAGCGTAAGCTAAGTGGCATTGTTATCGTTTTTGGGATCATGTTCTTTTGTATTACAGCATTCATTGCTGTAGATAATGGTAAAACTTCTAATCTCATAATTCCAAACGATAATGCTGCAGTAGATAAGGAACAAATAGAAATTTTTCTAGGGCGCGCTGAATCAAAGCGTGTCATTGAGGTTGATGTGAAATCAATTGCTAGTGGTGAAGGTGTTAATTTAGGTCAGTATAAGCTTGAAGAAGGGGATATGATTGTCTATAACATAACCTCGGAAGGTAAGGGGAATTTGAATATCTTCTTTATGAAAATAGACGAATATGATCGCGGTGGCGGTTATCTGGGGTGAAGTGGATTCATTGATGATAGGGTAAGTCGGGAAAAAGAATATTCTATTGTAGTGCGAGGTTCGTTAGCGGGTACGTATTATTTGTATGTGGGCAACTATGAAGGAGAAGTGTTTGGTAATACTGAAGGGGGTGTTGAAATAACGGCGCCAGTTGAGTAATAAGAGTATAATCTCATGTATATTTTTAAAGCTTACCAATTGTGGTTTGAGGTTGATGAGCTTTAAAAATGGGGCAGTGTCTATCCTTGAAATGGCCATGCTATGCGTTTATATTAAGCCTTTATAAAAAACTTTATATAAAGTGTTGACATTCTATTCTCCAGGTTGTAATATAGTATGAGTCGCCAGTGAGGCAGACAAAAAACAACATGGACAACAACGGAAATAAGAAATTGAAATTAGTTGTTGACATGTGGAACACAACTTGATATGATATGAAAGTTGCTTACGAAATAACGGCAACAAAGAATATCAACATGAACCTTGAAAACTGAACAGCAAAACGTCAATGAAATACAGCGAGAGTGTTTAACGCACTTGAGCGAAATACATGACATTATTAATTTAATGCCAGCAAGAAATGAGCTATTCATTTTCTTCTATTATGGAGAGTTTGATCCTGGCTCAGGACGAACGCTGGCGGCATGCCTAATACATGCAAGTCGAGCGGACGTTTCAGAGAGCTTGCTCTTTGAAACGTTAGCGGCGGACGGGTGAGTAACACGTGGGCAACCTGCCCTACAGATGGGGATAACTCCGGGAAACCGGGGCTAATACCGAATAATCAGTTGGTTCGCATGAACCAACTCTGAAAGACGGCATCTCGCTGTCACTGTAGGATGGGCCCGCGGCGCATTAGCTAGTTGGTGGAGTAATGGCCTACCAAGGCGACGATGCGTAGCCGACCTGAGAGGGTGATCGGCCACACTGGGACTGAGACACGGCCCAGACTCCTACGGGAGGCAGCAGTAGGGAATCTTCCACAATGGACGAAAGTCTGATGGAGCAATGCCGCGTGAGCGAAGAAGGTTTTCGGATCGTAAAGCTCTGTTGTAAGGGAAGAACACGTATGGGAGTAACTGCCCGTACCTTGACGGTACCTTATTAGAAAGCCACGGCTAACTACGTGCCAGCAGCCGCGGTAATACGTAGGTGGCAAGCGTTGTCCGGAATTATTGGGCGTAAAGCGCGCGCAGGCGGTCCTTTAAGTCTGATGTGAAAGCCCACGGCTCAACCGTGGAGGGTCATTGGAAACTGGGACTTGAGTACAGAAGAGGAAAGCGGAATTCCACGTGTAGCGGTGAAATGCGTAGAGATGTGGAGGAACACCAGTGGCGAAGGCGGCTTTCTGGTCTGTAACTGACGCTGAGGCGCGAAAGCGTGGGGAGCAAACAGGATTAGATACCCTGGTAGTCCACGCCGTAAACGATGAGTGCTAAGTGTTAGGGGGTTTCCGCCCCTTAGTGCTGCAGCTAACGCATTAAGCACTCCGCCTGGGGAGTACGGCCGCAAGGCTGAAACTCAAAGGAATTGACGGGGACCCGCACAAGCGGTGGAGCATGTGGTTTAATTCGAAGCAACGCGAAGAACCTTACCAGGTCTTGACATCCCACTGACCGGTGTAGAGATACGCCTTTCCCTTCGGGGACAGTGGTGACAGGTGGTGCATGGTTGTCGTCAGCTCGTGTCGTGAGATGTTGGGTTAAGTCCCGCAACGAGCGCAACCCTTGATCTTAGTTGCCAGCATTCAGTTGGGCACTCTAAGGTGACTGCCGGTGACAAACCGGAGGAAGGTGGGGATGACGTCAAATCATCATGCCCCTTATGACCTGGGCTACACACGTGCTACAATGGATGATACAGAGGGTTGCCAACCCGCGAGGGGGAGCCAATCCCATAAAATCATTCCCAGTTCGGATTGGAGGCTGCAACTCGCCTCCATGAAGCCGGAATCGCTAGTAATCGTGGATCAGCATGCCACGGTGAATACGTTCCCGGGTCTTGTACACACCGCCCGTCACACCACGAGAGTTTGTAACACCCGAAGTCGGTGGGGTAACCCTTACGGGAGCCAGCCGCCGAAGGTGGGACAGATGATTGGGGTGAAGTCGTAACAAGGTAGCCGTATCGGAAGGTGCGGCTGGATCACCTCCTTTCTAAGGATATATTTTGAAGGTTTATTAAAGCTTTTAGGTAGTTTTATCACCTGAATAGCTTAGTATAATAAGCTTTTTAAAACTTGTTCATTGAAAACTGGATAAAACGACATTGATAGTAACAAATCAAGAATCAACCAATTCGTAGATAACTTGTTATATTACGAATGCAATACCTTTTTACGACTTCTTCGGATACATCGCTGTTGAAGAGAAGTCACCAATGGAATTCATGAAGCGTTCAGCTGATTGAACCCAAAAGGTTAAGTTAGAAAGGGCGCATGGCGGATGCCTTGGCACTAGGAGCCTAAGAAGGACGGCACTAACACCGATATGCTCCGGGGAGCTGTAAGTAAGCTTTGATCCGGAGATTTCCGAATGGGGAAACCCACTACCCATAATGGGGTAGTACGTTTACGTGAATACATAGCGTAAACGAGGCAGACCCGGAGAACTGAAACATCTAAGTATCCGGAGGAAGAGAAAGAAACATCGATTCCCTGAGTAGCGGCGAGCGAAACGGGAAAAGCCCAAACCAGGAAGCTTGCTTCTTGGGGTTGTAGGACACTCTATACGGAGTTACAAAGGAATGGATTAGGCGAAGCGACCTGGAAAGGTCCGCCGTAGCGGGTAAAAGCCCCGTAGTCGAAAGTCCATTCTCTCCAGAGTGTATCCTGAGTACGGCGGAACACGTGAAATTCCGTCGGAATCCGGGAGGACCATCTCCCAAGGCTAAATACTCCCTAGTGACCGATAGTGAACCAGTACCGTGAGGGAAAGGTGAAAAGCACCCCGGAAGGGGAGTGAAATAGATCCTGAAACCATGTGCCTACAAGTTGTCAGAGCCCGTTAATGGGTGATGGCGTGCCTTTTGTAGAATGAACCGGCGAGTTACGATTCCATGCAAGGTTAAGCAGTGAATGCGGAGCCGCAGCGAAAGCGAGTCTGAATAGGGCGAATGAGTATGGGGTCGTAGACCCGAAACCAGGTGATCTACCCATGTCCAGGGTGAAGGTAAGGTAACACTTACTGGAGGCCCGAACCCACGTATGTTGAAAAATGCGGGGATGAGGTGTGGGTAGCGGTGAAATTCCAATCGAACCTGGAGATAGCTGGTTCTCTCCGAAATAGCTTTAGGGCTAGCCTCAAACTTAAGAATCTCGGAGGTAGAGCACTGTTTGGACTAGGGGCCCATCCCGGGTTACCGAATTCAGACAAACTCCGAATGCCGATGATTTATGTTTGGGAGTCAGACTGCGGGTGATAAGATCCGTAGTCGAGAGGGAAACAGCCCAGACCACCAGTTAAGGTCCCCAAGTATTCGTTAAGTGGAAAAGGATGTGGCGTTGCCCAGACAACCAGGATGTTGGCTCAGAAGCAGCCATCATTTAAAGAGTGCGTAATAGCTCACTGGTCGAGTGGCGCTGCGCCGAAAATGTACCGGGGCTAAACGAATCACCGAAACTGTGGATTGACACCTTTGGTGTCAGTGGTAGGAGAGCGTTCCAAGGGCGTCGAAGCTAGACCGTAAGGACTGGTGGAGCGCTTGGAAGTGAGAATGCCGGTATGAGTAGCGAAAGAAGGGTGAGAATCCCTTCCACCGAATGCCCAAGGTTTCCTGAGGAAGGCTCGTCCGCTCAGGGTTAGTCAGGACCTAAGTCGAGGCCGAAAGGCGTAGACGATGGATAACAGGTTGATATTCCTGTACCACCTCCCCGCCGTTTGAGTAATGGGGGGACGCAGTAGGATAGGGTGAGCGCACTGTTGGTTATGTGCGTCTAAGCAGTGAGGTGTGGAATGAGGCAAATCCCGTTCCTATAACATTGAGCTGTGATGGCGAGGAGATTTATCTCCGGAGTCCCTGATTTCACGCTGCCAAGAAAAGCCTCTAGCGAGGCGGGAGGTGCCTGTACCGCAAACCGACACAGGTAGGCGAGGAGAGAATCCTAAGGTGATCGAGAGAACTCTCGTTAAGGAACTCGGCAAAATGACCCCGTAACTTCGGGAGAAGGGGTGCTCTGGTAGGGTGTTAAAGCCCGAGAGAGCCGCAGTGAATAGGCCCAGGCGACTGTTTAGCAAAAACACAGGTCTCTGCAAAACCGTAAGGTGAAGTATAGGGGCTGACGCCTGCCCGGTGCTGGAAGGTTAAGAGGAGAGGTCAGCGCAAGCGAAGCTTTGAATTGAAGCCCCAGTAAACGGCGGCCGTAACTATAACGGTCCTAAGGTAGCGAAATTCCTTGTCGGGTAAGTTCCGACCCGCACGAAAGGCGTAACGATCTGGGCACTGTCTCAACGAGAGACTCGGTGAAATTATAATACCTGTGAAGATGCAGGTTACCCGCGACAGGACGGAAAGACCCCGTGGAGCTTTACTGTAACCTGATATTGAATTCCGGTGCAGCCTGTACAGGATAGGTAGGAGCCTAAGATTCCGGAGCGCCAGCTTCGGAGGAGGCGTTGGTGGGATACTACCCTGGCTGTATTGGACTTCTAACCCATGCCCCTTATCGGGGCAGGAGACAGTGTCAGGCGGACAGTTTGACTGGGGCGGTCGCCTCCTAAAGAGTAACGGAGGCGCCCAAAGGTTCCCTCAGAATGGTTGGACATCATTCGTAGAGTGCAAAGGCATAAGGGAGCTTGACTGCGAGACCTACAAGTCGAGCAGGGTCGAAAGACGGGCTTAGTGATCCGGTGGTTCCGCATGGAAGGGCCATCGCTCAACGGATAAAAGCTACCCCGGGGATAACAGGCTTATCTCCCCCAAGAGTCCACATCGACGGGGAGGTTTGGCACCTCGATGTCGGCTCATCGCATCCTGGGGCTGTAGTCGGTCCCAAGGGTTGGGCTGTTCGCCCATTAAAGCGGTACGCGAGCTGGGTTCAGAACGTCGTGAGACAGTTCGGTCCCTATCCGTCGCGGGCGCAGGAAATTTGAGAGGAGCTGTCCTTAGTACGAGAGGACCGGGATGGACACACCGCTGGTGTACCAGTTGTCTTGCCAAAGGCATCGCTGGGTAGCTATGTGTGGACGGGATAAATGCTGAAAGCATCTAAGCATGAAGCCCCCTCGAGATGAGATTTCCCATTACGCAAGTAAGTAAGTTCCCTCAAAGAAGATGAGGTTGATAGGTCTGGGGTGGAAGCACGGCGACGTGTGGAGCTGACGGATACTAATCGAACGAGGACTTAACCTTATAGTAAAAAGGGCAGGTTGGCCCTGATTTGTGAACTATGGAAGACTATTTTAGCTGAAATACGCTAAAAAGTCTTAATGTCTCTTTTATTCAGTTTTGAGCGAATAAGTACCGTTCATAAAAAAGTACTTGCAAATCTCAAAAGATTTGATATAATGAGTATTGTCTTTGAGAAAAGGACATGCAGGTCTGGTGACGAAGGCGAAGAGGTCACACCCGTTCCCATCCCGAACACGGAAGTTAAGCTCTTCAGCGCCGATGGTAGTTGGGGGTTTCCCCCTGCAAGAGTAGGACGTCGCCGGGCACACGGTCATTACCACTAGGTAATGGCTTTTTTGTTGTTTTAAAATCTATTATAATAGAAATAAAGGAAGTGTAATTTACGATGGAAAATCCTAAACGTCCGCTTGTTGAGGCGTTAATAAAATTCAATGAAGCAGATCCAGTTTCGTTTCACGTACCAGGGCATAAGGGGGGAATCTTGTCGGGTTTGCCGGCCGAATTACGCTCGATGCTTCGTTATGATTTTACAGAGCTAACGGGGCTTGATGATCTCCACGAGCCGGATGGAGTTATAGAAGAAGCACAACAGAAGCTTTCTTCACTCTACAGGTCGGATCAAAGTTTTTTCCTTGTGAACGGTTCGACGGTTGGCAACTTAGCTATGATCTATGCGACATGTGGTGTAGGTGATACAGTTATTGTTCAGCGCAATGCACATAAATCAGTGTTCCATGGAATTGAACTGACAGGTGCAAAGCCAGTGCTTGTTTCGCCGGGGTGGGACAAGACCGTAAAGATAGCTGGGACGATGACTGCTGTGCAAATTAGGGAGGCATTGGAAGCGTATCCCAATGCAAAGGCAGTTGTCCTGACGTATCCAACTTATTACGGAACGACGGGGACGGATCTAGAAGAGATGATTAGGCTTTGTCATACATATGAAGTCCCGGTTTTGGTTGATGAGGCCCATGGTGCGCATTTCGTTGTAGGTGAGCCGTTTCCTCGCTCGGCATTGGATATGGGGGCAGATGTTGTTGTGCATTCGGCGCATAAAACATTGCCGGCTATGACAATGGCTTCATTTCTGCATGTAAGGTCAAAGCTTGTTTCCTATGAAAGAGTTGCGCATTATTTACACATGCTACAATCGAGTAGTCCGTCGTATATATTAATGGCTACACTTGATGATGCACGAGCTTTTGCGGAGTCTTACAATAAAGAAGATAAAATGTTATTTATGGAGCGCCGATTGGCTTTTATTGAACGGCTAGCAATGATTCCAAGGCTTCAAACAATTGAGGTGGATGATCCGTTAAAGCTGCTCATACGGGTGGAAGGCTATTCGGGGTTTGAATTACAAAAAGAATTGGAAGTAGAAGGTGTTTATGCGGAACTTGCGGATCCCTATCAAGTTCTTTTCGTTTTGCCGCTCTTGAAAATAGGGTCGGACTATCGATTTGAGGAAATAGGAGGGAAGATTGAGTCGGCAGTTGCTCGATTAGATGATCCGGGTAGAATGCCGAATTTAGTTGAAGCACCCCTATTCGTTGAAGAAGTCTCTTGTCTCGCGTATACAGTTGGGCAGCTTGCATGCATGACAACGGAGTGGATTTCATATGAGAAAGCTGTAGGCCGCGTGGTGGCTGCTTCTATAATACCTTATCCGCCTGGTATCCCGCTGTTAATTGGCGGGGAAAAGATAAAGGATAAGCATATCCAATCGCTTAAGAAGTTGCTTCAGATGGGTGCGAAATTTCAAGGATCCATTCGAATAAATGAAGGACAGATAGTTGTCGTAAAAGAAGGGACGGAGGAATAACATGGTACAGAAAGGTATTTTCATAACATTCGAAGGGCCTGAAGGGGCAGGTAAGACGACGGTTATCGCAGAGTTGTATAATCGCTTGAAGGATGAGGGGCGGAATGTTATTCTCACACGTGAACCGGGTGGTATTCGAATTGCGGAGAAAATTCGTGAAATCATTCTTGATAATAACCATCAGGAAATGGATGCGAAGACGGAAGCGCTTCTCTATGCCGCTGCAAGAAGACAGCACCTCGCTGAGAAAGTCATGCCAGCACTATGTGAGGGCTACATCGTGTTATGCGATCGTTTTGTCGATAGTTCACTGGCTTATCAAGGGCATGGTCGAGGTCTGGGAATCGATGAGGTTCTATCGATTAATGAGTTTGCAATTGGTGATATGATGCCAGACCTGACCATTTTCTTCGATATCGACCCGGAAATAGGGCTGGCACGTATTGCAAAGAACGATGAACGTGAACAAAATCGTTTAGATAAAGAGGGTATCAATTTTCATCATAAGGTGTACGAGGGGTACCAAAAGATCATCCGCCGTTATCCAAATCGGATGGTAAAAACCGATGCTTCACTTTCTCAAGTAGAAGTAACGGAAAATGTTTGGAAAATTATATGCACCCAACTCATGTAATGAGCGAATTCATGATATAATAGTGGAAAGCTAAAAAAGGGGAGATTACCGTGAAATTGATTGTGGCAGTTGTACAGGATCAGGATAGTAACCGGTTGTCTGCGGCGTTGACTAAAAATGACTTCCGGGCGACAAAGTTAGCCAGTACAGGGGGATTTCTAAGATCAGGAAATACAACGTTTCTTATTGGTACTGATGATAGCCTTATTCCAAAGGCGCTTGAACTTATCCGAGAAAATTGCCGTTCACGGGATCAAATGGTAGCACCTGTTTCTCCGATGGGTGGTAATGCTGATTCTTACATTCCTTATCCGGTGGAAGTTGAAGTCGGTGGAGCAACGGTATTCGTTCTGCCAATTGAACATTTTCATCATTTTTGATGAGCAGAGGTGAAGCGAAGTGAAAGTAAACGGTGATTACCGGGCTGGTCTTGATAAGATGAGGAATGACCCATTGCAGACACCACAAGGCGGAGCAAGGTTTGGTCAAATGGTTGTCAAACAAGAGCAGAGGCTCCATGGTGAACAGATTACAAGACTCCTTGGTGATATTTCATCGGCTGGAGACAGGATTGCGCGATCACGTAATTTACGTGACATGGCTAAATTTAAAATGCTTGTCCGACGTTTTCTCAAAGAAGCTGTCGAATCAGGAATGGGACTTAAACAGTCACATACATGGAATCGGTTTGGTGAGGGGCGTCGTTTAAAACTTGTCGAGACGATAGATGAGCGGCTAATTGAATTGGCAGAAGACTTACTGAATGAAGAGAAAACATCTGTCGATTTATTGGCTAAAATTGGTGAGATCAAGGGTCTTCTCATTAATCTATACATGTAATCCCGTGTTTTCTGTCGTATAAGAAACACGGGTTTTTTAAAACAAGGGGTGTGACATCATGTCGGAAGAAATGGATCATCGGCTTTTGGAAGGGCAAAAAATCGTTATTGAACGATTAAGTTCTTCTTATAAAAATGGGCGGATTGGACATGCGTATATATTTGATGGTGAATCAGGGACGGGAAAAGAATCGGCTGCTCTTTTTTTCGCTAAGCTGCTCCTTTGTAGTAAACCTGAAAATGATGTTCCATGTGGAACATGCCATTCCTGTCGACGTGTCACATCGAGCAACCATCCTAACGTAACGATTATTCGGCCAGATGGACAAGATATAAAAAAAGAGCAGATGTCCACTCTTATTTATAACATGACAAAAAAAGGGTATGAATCTGGCAGAAAGATTTATATTGTTTCAAGGGCAGACCGTATGAATGTTGCCGCAGCGAATACACTTCTTAAGTTTCTTGAAGAACCTGAAGGAGATGTAACAGCAATATTGTTAACAGACTCTTATCATTCTATTTTGCCGACGATTCAATCGCGCTGCCAGCGAATTTCCTTCCTTCCACCTTCGAGGGAAATGATGATACAAGGGCTTGTTGAACAAGGGATTACCTCATCTATGGCAGCGACAGTGACGATGGTAACGGCTAATCCAGATGAGGCATTTCGGCTCGCCGGTGACGAGCAATTTGCACACATACGAAAGACAGTGTTAAAATTGGTTGAAGCATCGGATCGACATGTCCATGAAGCGTTGTTATTCATCCAATCGGAATGGTCTCCTTTATTTAAAGAGAAGGAAGAAGCTGAACGTGGACTCGATCTATTGCTGTATGCTTATCGAGATGTAGTAGCATTCAAAGCAGGATTGCAGTCAACACCAGCATTTCCGGATCAGCAAGAGTTTTTTAGTAGTCTTTCGATGAAGATGACATATAGCCGATTGTCGGCCAATATGGAGGCAATTTTGCAGGCGAAAAAGCAGCTGCACGGCAATATGAATCGAACGCTTTTAATGGAACAATTGGTGCTCAGCATGCAGGAGGGGTTACTTGTTGTATAACGTCGTAGGAGTCCGCTTTAAAAAAGCGGGTAAAATATATTATTTCGATCCAGTTGAATTTACACTCAATGAAGGAGATTATGTCATCGTTGAAACTGTACGCGGGATTGAATATGGAAAAGTTGCCGGCCGGGTAAGAGAAGTTGAAGAAAATGATGTAGTTCTGCCGCTAAAAAAAATCATTCGTCCAGCACAGACGGAGGACCTTGAGAAGGTAGAGGAGAATCGTCTAGAAGCTGAACGAGCTTTCACAACGGGCGTAGACAAGATTCAGGAACATAAATTAGAGATGAAGCTTGTCGATGTTGAGTATACATTCGATCGCAACAAGATTGTCTTCTACTTCACAGCAGAAGGTCGTGTTGATTTTAGGAACCTCGTTAAAGATTTAGCGTCTATTTTCCGAACACGTATTGAACTAAGGCAAATAGGTGTGCGTGATGAGGCGAAGATGCTCGGTGGTATCGGACCATGTGGTAGAATGCTTTGCTGTTCAACATTTCTCGGTGATTTTGAGCCGGTTTCAATTAAAATGGCAAAAGACCAAAACTTATCACTCAATCCATCAAAAATATCGGGTCTATGTGGTCGTCTCATGTGCTGCTTGAAGTATGAAAATGATGAGTATGAAGAAGCGAAAGCACTTATGCCAGATATCGGAACGCATGTGAAAACGCCGGAAGGGCCTGGTAGGGTAGTAGGTCTGAATCTTCTTGAACGCTTACTTCAAGTGAGTTTGACGGATCAAGATCATGTGTTGGAGTATACGCTAGAGGAATTAATGGAGCAACAAAATAATATGGCTCAATTGACGAAATAATGGGGTGGGATAGTTGAAAGAAAGGAACTTTCTGGACAGGGTAATGGAATTTGAACAACAACTCGGCTCTATGCATAAGCAATTTCACGAATTGATTGGATTTGTCGCGCAGATGACGGAAGAGAACCATTCACTTCAACTCGAAAACCATCATTTGCGAAAGCGGCTTGAAGAAATGGACGGGCAAACGCAAGCCGTAAATAAACGACAACATCGCAAAAAGCCGAATACAGTAGATATCGGAGAAGGTGTCGACAATTTGGCTCGCCTATATAACGAAGGGTTCCACGTCTGCAATGTCCATTATGGAGGGAGCAGAAAAGGGGAAGACTGTCTGTTCTGTCTATCTTTTTTAAATAAACAAAATGTGTAAAATGAGCCGATCCTATTGCAATGTAGGCATCGGCTTTTTTATCTGAATTCGGAGGGGGACAAACCCCGACTAGATAAGGAGGAATGTAGTTGAATTCCTCTCTGATAAAGCCTCCGACGAGGTGGGATTGATTTTACAAGGAGTGTAGAGTATGGAGGAAATTTTACGGGATGATGAACGTCTCGATTTTTTATTGGCAGAAGATTTACGTATTATCCAGAGCCCATCTGTCTTTTCATTCTCACTTGATGCGGTACTACTAGCAAGATTTGCTTATGTGCCGATACGTTCAGGAGAAATTGTAGACTTATGTGCGGGTAATGGTGCTATTCCATTGTTTTTAAGTGCACGGACGAAGGCGAATATTACAGCTGTCGAACTGCAGGAACGACTTGCGAATATGGCCGAAAGAAGTATTCAGTATAACGGATTAGAAAATAGGATCCATATGGTGAACGATGATGTCATTGGCATTGCTTCGAAAATAGGATATGAAAAATATGATACCGTGACATGTAATCCACCTTATTTTCCAGCAGAAGGGGCCAGCGAAAAAAATCTACTTGAGCATGTTGCCATCGCTCGGCATGAGATTCGGTTGACGCTTGAGCAAGCAGTTCAATCGGCGAGCGAGTTATTGAAACAGGGTGGGAAAGCGGCGTTTGTGCATCGACCTGGACGTTTACTAGATATTGTTACGGCGATGCGTGCCAATCGACTTGAGCCGAAACGGATTCGTTTTGTTTATCCGAAAGAGGGAAAAGAAGCGAATACCTTATTAATTGAGGGAATTAAAGATGGTAAGCCGGATTTAAAAGTGCTACCACCACTGTATGTCTACGGTGCTGATGATGAATATACGGATGAAGTGAGGCTACTCCTTTATGGACAACAAGGCTGATCATCTGTTTTATGTACTGGAATGCAAGGATGGCTCCTATTATGCGGGCTATACGAATGATTTGGAAAAGCGTGTACGTGTACATAATGAAGGCAAGGGAGCAAAGTATACGCGTGCGAAAAGGCCTGTTCATTGTATTTACCATGAAAGCTTTGAAACGAAACGGGAAGCGATGCAGGCGGAATACCAATTTAAACAATTAACAAGACAAGCAAAAGAGCGGTATATGATAAAGGAGCAGATGTTGGATGAAGTCACAAAAGAGCGCTGAACCGGGTGGTGGCAAACTATTTCTTGTTGGCACACCAATCGGGAATTTGGAGGATATGACGTTCCGTGCGATTCGCATATTGAAAGAGGTCGATGCGATTGCAGCAGAAGATACGCGCAATACAATCAGGTTGTGTAACCACTTTGAAATTAAGACACCACTAATGAGCTACCATGAACATAATATCGAGGTGGGTGGGGAGAAAATATTAGCGATGCTTGCGGATGGAAAATCAATCGCGCTCGTAAGTGATGCAGGGATGCCATGTATTTCGGATCCAGGGGCAGATATTGCGACCAAAGCGATTATTGCAGGGTACGATGTCGTCCCTGTCCCTGGAGCCAATGCGGCTATTAGTGCATTAGTCGCTTCGGGGTTAGTACCGCAGCCATTTTTGTTTTTTGGTTTTGTATCCCGTCAGAAAAAAGAGCGGGCAAACCAATTGGATGCTTTAAAGCGGCGGGAAGAGACCGTGATTTTGTATGAGGCGCCTCACAGGCTGAAGGAGACTCTACGCGCGCTTGAAGGTAGTTTTGGTGGGACACGCCGTGTGACGCTAGCAAGGGAATTGACAAAGCGTTTTGAGGAATTTCTGCGTGGCACGCTTGAAGAGGCTGTCTTATGGGCAGAATCAAATGAGATAAGGGGAGAATTCTGTATTGTGCTTGAGGGTAGCGATGGTATCTTGGAAGAACAACTAGATGTGTGGTGGAGTGAGCTGGATGTTCGTGATCACGTGATTGAAGTGATGGCAAAACAAGAGCTACGCTCAAAAGAGGCTATCCGTGAAGTGGCAAAAGAGCGCGGAATGAGCCGACGAGATGTCTATAAGGACTATCATGTAGAAAATGTGTAAAGATATCCCTTCACAAGTAAAATAATATCCAGAACGATGATTCGCTCTGGATATTGTTATTGCAAAATTACTTTTGCAGATTTTCTTGAATTTCTTGAATAAGTTGTTTTGCGCCTTCAGGGCTCAAAATCAATTTTCCGTCAATTAGACGAAGGTTATTGTCCGACACATCGCCCGTAATTGAGCATGTCATATTAGGCATATATTTCTTCAAGATGATTTTGTCTTCATCAACGTAGATTTCCAACGCATCTTTCTGAGCAATACCAAGTGTACGGCGTAACTCGATTGGAATAACAACACGTCCAAGTTCGTCAACTTTTCTTACAATACCAGTAGATTTCATTACAAGAACTCCTTCCATTCCATTAGTTTTCGTCAAAATTCGACAAAATTCTCTTGTCTGCTTTTTATCATACCAAGACTTCCAATTAACGTCAATACAACTTACTCAAAACTATAATAAAAATAGTAGTTAGTTTAGATTGATAGCTAGAAATTATTTAAAAGTGAGTTTGCTAGTACCTAAAATAGATGTCTATAAGGAATATCATTGTATCGGCGTGGCGCTTTCGATAGAATAGAAGGTATATTTAATTACACTGGAGGAATATTCGTGGCTGATCAAAAAAACACATTTTATATTACAACACCGATTTATTATCCGAGCGGAAAGTTCCATATTGGGACGGCTTATACGACCGTTGCTTCGGATGCTATGGCTCGCTATAAACGACTTCGCGGATACGATGTTCGCTTTCTAACAGGAATGGATGAACACGGTCAAAAAATACAGGAAAAAGCAGAAGAATCAGGGCTTCCACCTCAAGAATATGTCAATGGCATCGCGGAAATTGCAAAAAAAGTATGGGACATCATGGATATTTCTTATGATGACTTCATTCAGACGACAGAAGAACGACATAAAGTGATTGTTGAAAAGATTTTTAAAACATTTCTCGACAATGGTGATATTTATAAAGGAGAGTATGAAGGATGGTATTGCGTACCGTGTGAAACGTATTACACGGAAGGCCAGCTTGACAATGGCAACTGTCCAGATTGTGGACGCTCTGTTCAAAAAGTAAAAGAAGAATCATACTTCTTTAATATGAAGAAGTATGCGGATAGATTGTTGAAGTTTTACGAGGATCATCCGAAGTTTATCGAACCAGAGTCGCGTAAAAATGAAATGATCAATAACTTCATTAAACCGGGTCTTGAAGATCTATCTGTTTCGCGTATGTCATTTGATTGGGGCATTAAAGTGCCGGGTGATCCGAAGCATGTTATTTATGTATGGGTTGACGCTTTGACGAACTATATTACTGCACTTGGCTATCAGTCTAAAGACGATTCGTTGTTCAATAAGTATTGGCCGGCGGATGTCCATGTCGTGGGGAAAGATATTGTCCGTTTCCATACCATTTACTGGCCGATATTCTTAATGGCATTAGATTTACCGTTGCCGAAAAAAGTGTTCGCACATGGCTTTATTATGATGAAGGATGGCAAAATGTCGAAGTCAAAAGGAAATGTTGTCTATCCTGAAATGCTTGTCGAACGATATGGTTTGGATGCAACACGTTATTTCCTTCTTCGAGAGTTACCATTTGGGCAAGATGGTGTCTTTTCACCAGAATCCTTCATTGAACGAACGAATTATGATCTGGCCAATGATTTAGGTAACTTATTGAACCGAACCATTTCGATGATTAATAAATACTTCGATGGAGATATTCCGACAGAGGGGCTTGTTGCAACAGAATTCGATACAAGCTTGACGGATTTTATCACGAAAACGGTGGACAAGTACGAAGCTTCGATGGAAGATATGCAGTTTAGCACTGTGCTGTCCGATTTGTGGGCGCTTGTCTCACGTACGAACAAATATATCGATGAAACATCTCCGTGGGTACTAGCGAAAGAGGAGGCGGATAAGGGCAAGCTAGCGTCTGTGATGATGCATTTGGCGTCATCGCTTCGACATATCGCCGTGCTATTGCAGCCGTTTATGACAGAATCGCCGAAAAAGATTGTGTCGCAGCTTGGTTTGGACGAATCACTACTTGCTTGGGATACGCTTGGCAACTTCGATGCCATTCCAGCAGGTACGAAAGTGGTAGACAAAGGGGTTCCAATTTTCCCGCGTCTAGATTCAGAGGTCGAAATTGTTTATATTCGTGATCAAATGGCTATTTCGGCTCCAGCGGAAAAGGTTGAAGAGGAAATCGCTGAAGTCGATGAAATTACATTTGAAGACTTCATGAAAGTCGATTTACGTGTCGCAACTGTAATTGCTTGCGAAAAAATTCCGAAAGCTGACAAATTGTTAAAGCTACAATTAGATTTGGGTTACGAACAACGTCAAGTAGTATCAGGAATTGCAGAACATTACGAGCCTCAGGCATTGATTGGTGAAAAAGTCATTGTCGTGGCTAACTTGAAACCAGTAAAATTACGCGGAGAATTATCCCAAGGCATGATTTTGGCAGGGAAATCCGATGGTATTTTGAAATTGGCATCTGTCGACCAAGCTTTGGAGAATGGTGCGCAAGTGAAGTAAAAAAGTGGCTGGAGATTAGACAAACAAAAAATAGAGACGGCGTCCCTCATGGAAACGCCGTTTTTCTTTATTAATAAATAGATAGTGAGGCGGAAAATTGATGTTTATCGATACACATGTCCATTTAAATGCGGACCAATACGAAGAAGATATAGATGAAGTTATCGGACGTGCCCTTGAGGCGGGTGTGGAAAAGATGGTAGTTGTTGGATTCGACCGAAAGACGATTATCAGGGCGATGGAGCTGGCGGAGCAGCATGCATTCATTTACGCGGTCGTCGGGTGGCACCCTGTTGATGCAGTTGACTGTGCAGAGGAAGACTTAGCGTGGATTGAATCACTGGCTGCGCATCCAAAGGTCGTTGGAATAGGTGAGACAGGACTTGATTATTATTGGGATAAATCCCCCAAGGATGTTCAGCAGGAGTTGTTCAGAAAGCAGATTCGACTTGCACAGAAAGTAAATCTTCCTATCATTATTCATAATCGGGATGCGACAGCGGATGTTGTTCGTATTTTGAGAGAGGAAGCGGCTGAGAAAACAGGAGGCATTATGCACTGTTTCGGTGGAAGTGTGGAAACAGCTAAAGAATGCATTGCCATGAATTTTATGATTTCACTTGGAGGGCCTGTTACGTTTAAAAATGCGAGGATGCCAAAAGAAGTTGCAACCGATATTTCACTCGATCATTTATTGATTGAAACAGATGCGCCTTACTTAGCACCGCATCCTTATCGAGGCAAGCGTAATGAGCCAGCTTGGGTGACACTAGTAGCTGAGGAAATCGCGCGGTTAAAGGGTTTACCGGTGGAAGAAGTTGCACAAAGGACAACTGAGAATGCAGTAAAATTATTTAACATGGGATGAATAAAATACCAAGAAGTCTTCCATACTTTGCATATGGGAGGCTTCTTGTTTTCTTTCTGTATTGAGTTCGGATGGGTTGACACTTGTGAAAGTAACCTTTATAATCAGCCGAGTGATAAAGGAGGAGTTTTTTTCATGTCAAAATGGTTCATGGAAAACCTGTTCTTTCAGTCATTGAGGAGTAAACAAATAGCCGTAACCGTCGTATCACTTACACTATTTGTTGCTATTACAACACTTGTCCTGTTTGAAGGGACACAAAAATCGATCACGTTACAAGTGAACGGTGAAGAACTTAAAATCAAGACGCACGCACATACAGTAGGTAACCTTCTTTCTGAACAAGAAATCGAAGTAACCGAGCATGATTTAGTAACACCCTCAGTGAATACACCTATCGAAGACGGTCTATCGATTAGGTGGGAACAGTCGAAACAAGTTGCAATACAGGTTGATCAGGAGCATACATCTATTTGGACAACGAGTAGTACGGTAGAAGAGGTGTTGGCGATAGCCGGTATTGAGATTACCGAATATGACGATGTACATCCTGGCTTGTCGGGGCAACTTGAAAAAGATAATCGTATTACCGTTCAAAAAGCGTTCGAGGTAACGTTGAGTGACGGGGGAGAAGAGAAAAACGTCTGGTCCACTTCGACTACGGTCGCTGACTTTTTAAAGAGAGAGAACATTCAACTGAATGAAGACGACCGGCTAAATAGAAAGGCAGATGGATATCTAAAGCCTGGTTCTGTAGTAGAGGTCGTACGAGTGGAAAAGGTCACCGATGTAGTGGAAGAACCAGCGAGCTTTGCAGTTGAAACACGCAACGACCCATCTTTGCTAAAAGGACGCGAAAAAATTGTCCAAGAAGGAAAGAAAGGGACGGTTTCACGGGAGTTCGAAATTGTGAAAGAAAACGGTAAGGAAGTTTCCCGTAAGCTGTTGGCAGAAAAAGTCATTGCAGAACCACAAAAGAAAATTGTTGCGGTTGGTTCGAAAGTGATGGTTGCAAGTGCATCAACGAAAACGTCTGGTGTAGGCGTATCTCGTAATAATTCTGCATCGCCTTCAGGTGGTAAGGAGTTTTATGTAACGGCTACGGCATATACGGCGTATTGTAACGGCTGCTCAGGCGTTACAAAAACAGGTATTAATTTGCGTTCCAACCCGGACGCGAAAGTCATTGCGGTCGATCCAAGTATTATTCCACTCGGTTCTAAAGTATGGGTGGAAGGGTATGGCTATGCGATTGCTGGAGATACAGGCGGTGCTATTAAAGGAATGAAGATTGATCTTCATGTTCCGACGAAAAATGCTGCCTATAAATTTGGGCGACGCCAAGTGAAAATGAAAGTCATTGATTGACAAATAATCCGTAGGACTGCAATTGGTCCTACGGATTATTGCGTTATACCACTGCTTCCGTCGAAGCAGTGGTATAACGCGCCTCCGGCGGATGTCACAAATTTTGAGGGGAGTTAATGAAGGCAGTCTAAGTTCGCGACGTCCTGTCGCAACGACTGCATGACTTACATCCTGTAGGCCTCAAGCGCAATTCAAAATTTGGACGCAATTACGCCAAGGCGTAATTGACTATAGCCTGCTTCTGTTGAAGCAAGCTATACCTTTCTGTACAACAGCCTAGCCACAGAGTAGAATTAAAGAAAGAACGCAATGAGGAAAGAGGATTTTTGTGAACATAAAAGAGATTATTGTTGTGGAAGGGAAATCGGATACAGTGGCCGTCAAACGTGCGACAGGTGCCGATACGATTGAAACAAATGGATCGGCTATTGACGACAAGACACTTGTACGTATTCAGCACGCATTAGAAACGCGTGGGGTAATTGTTTTTACTGACCCTGACTTCCCAGGCAGACGCATCCGCGCCATCATTGAAGAGCGTGTCCCAGGCGTCAAGCACGCTTTTTTAAAAAAAGAATTGACGATAGCTAAAAATGGTCAAGGGCTTGGTATTGAGCATGCACATGATGAGGATATACGGCGAGCCATCAGCTCCGTTTATACGGTAGACAATCAGCCTGTTATCGACATTCCACTCGCCGATTTGATGATGGCCAGGCTCATTGGTCATCCAGAGTCTAAAAAGCGACGCGAGCGGTTGAGTGAGCTATTACAAATCGGTCAGGTGAACGGCAAAGGTTTGAAGAAGCGACTTGAGATGTTCCGTATAGGGCATGAACAATTAGCAGAAGCATTACAAGTTCTCGACAAGGAGGAAAAAGAATGAGGAAAGATATCGCGACTCCAGTCAGGACGAAAGAGATTCTCGATAAATACGGTTTTTCATTTAAAAAAAGTTTGGGACAGAATTTTTTAATTGACCCGAACATTTTACGAAATATCGTGTCGCATGCGGAGTTGACAGAGAAAACAGGTGTTATTGAAATTGGACCAGGTATTGGTGCATTGACTGAGCATATTGCTAGGAATGCGGGCAAAGTTGTCGCTTTTGAAATCGATGGCCGTCTATTACCGGTATTGGAGGATACATTGTCGCCTTACGACAACGTTACAATTGTACACCAGGACATATTGGAAGCAGATCTTGCGCAAGTCGTAGCAGAGCACTTTGCAGATTATGACGATGTTGTTGTGGTGGCGAATTTGCCTTATTATGTGACGACGCCAATCATCATGAAATTTTTGCTCGGTAAAGTTCCAATTTCGGGTATGGTTATCATGATGCAAAAGGAAGTAGCGGATCGTATCACAGCTCTTCCTGGGACGAAAGCTTATGGCTCGCTGTCCATTGCTATCCAGTATTATATGGACGCGGAGGTAGCAATGATTGTACCGAAGACGGTGTTCATGCCACAACCGAATGTTGAATCGGCTGTTCTCCATCTAACACGTAAAGAAACGGCGCCTGCGCATGTGAAGGATGAAGATTTCCTATTTGAAGTGTCTAGAGGGTCGTTTGTCCAGCGCAGGAAAACAATCTTAAATAATTTGCAATCATCGCTACCAGATGGAAAAGCGAAAAAACAACAAATTTTAGACGCTTTTGAGAAGGTTGGCATGGACCCAGGGAGACGCGGAGAAACGTTGACGATTGAGGAATTTGCGAATCTGTCAAATGCTTTATATACTGACTTTTTTGTGACAAAGAAAAAATGACATATCAATTGTGCTTTGGCATAATTGCGTCCAGATTTATCCTCAGTCAGCAGGAGTTTTTTGCTGAATGAAGAAAAAAAGATTGACAAAGTTACTGTTAAATTGTTAAAATGAATCTTTTGATTGACAGAAACTTTTAAAAATGCTATGCTTATACTTAGTGAGGTGTAAGCGACATGCCAAAAACATTAGCGGACATTAAGAAGTCATTGGATTCTCATCTAGGGAAACGTTTGCACTTAAGAGCAAACGGTGGTCGGAAGAAGACAATCGAAAGAGCTGGAGTATTGCGCGAAACCTATCGTGCGGTATTCGTAGTTGAACTTGATCAGGACGAAAATGCATTTGAAAGAGTATCTTACAGCTACGCAGATATTTTAACCGAAGCGGTTGAAATAACAATTCTTGACGGCGTAGATTCTACAGAGTTTATCGTCAAATAATTACAGCATTTATGATTCAATTCATTTTTTAAAAACATCTCTGCCATCATTCTGAAAATGGAATGTATGGTGGGGGTGTTTTTTCTTCTAAATGGCCCATACTAGGTTTGTCAGCTTCAAAGGAGGAAAACCGAATGGCGAAAAAACGTGGTATTATGTCTGAGCACTTGAAGGAAGAGATTGCAAAAGAGCTTGGGTTTTACGATGTTGTGGAGCGAGAAGGTTGGGGTGGCATTAAGGCACGTGACGCTGGGAATATGGTGAAACGAGCAATTGAAATGGCCGAACGAGGAGTAGCACAAAAAAACAAGTAGCTATCAATTACGCCTTGGCGTAATTGCGTCCGGATTTTTTTCGAGTTTAGGGCCTACAGGAAGTCGCGCACTTAGACTGCCTTCTTAAGCCTCCTTAAAAAATCCGTGACATCCGCCGGAGGCTTTATCTGGATTCAGCAGGCGTTTTCTGCTGAATCCAGATAAAATGACCCTGAATTCCATTACAGGCTGACAAAGGAAGAGTTGCATGGAGCGTCTATACGGCGTCTTGTGCAGCTCTTTTTTAGCTAACTCCAGGCCCCCTGCACATTTGTTCTAACCAAAACAATTAGGCCTATGGTAAAATAGGGAACAATGACAAGCTGGAATGGAGGGAGCCGGATGCTGTATGAGAAGGCGCCAGCAAAAATCAATTTAACACTGGATGTGTTACATAAGCGGCCAGATGGTTTTCATGAAGTTGAAATGATTATGACGACCGTTGACTTGGCAGATCGAATTTGGATTCGACCGACAGATAACGGGCGGATTACTATTAAGACGTCTGAACGGTTTGTGCCGAATGATAGAAAAAACTTGGCTTATCAAGCAGCTGAACTGCTACAACGACAATATGGTATTAAAAAAGGTGTAGAGATTACGCTTGAAAAAAGTATCCCTGTAGCTGCAGGACTAGCGGGAGGCAGTTCGGATGCAGCAGCTACATTACGTGGCTTAAATCGGTTGTGGAACTTAGGGATAGAAGCGGACGAGCTTGCTACATTAGGTGCGCGAATAGGTTCGGATGTATCCTTTTGTGTCCATGGCGGAACAGCGCTTGCAACGGGACGCGGTGAGATTATTAAAAACTTACCTGCACCCCCTAATTGTTGGGTGATTCTTGCGAAGCCGGCTATTTCGGTTTCGACAGCTGATATTTATGGCAATCTGGATCTTTCTAAGGTGAATCATCCGAGTACTATGAGCATGATTGAGGCGCTTAAAGCGGGTGATTACGACAAGATGTGCCAGTCCGTTGGCAATATTTTAGAAGCTGTCACAATGGATCTTCATCCGCAAGTTGTTATGCTGAAAGAGCAGATGAAAAGATTTGGTGCAGATGCAGTCCTAATGAGTGGGAGTGGTCCAACTGTTTTTGGTCTTGTGAAACATGAATCTCGGGTACCGCGTATTTATAATGGGCTGAAAGGATTTTGTCCAGAAGTCTATGCGGTTAGAATGGTTGGCGAACGTCACTTTCTTGATTAGATACGTACGATTGTGGTAATCTACGATTAAAACATTCGGGTTTGGGAGGGTGGTACCATGAAGTGGAAAAGGAGCGAGCGGCTTGTCGATATGACCCAACATCTGTTGGAATATCCACATGAACTCATTCCACTGACCTTCTTTGCCGAGCGTTATACAGCGGCGAAGTCCTCAATAAGTGAAGACTTAACGATTGTGAAAGAAACGTTTGAGGAAAAAGGGACAGGAAAACTAGTGACGATGTCGGGTGCAACAGGAGGAGTGAAGTTCATTCCAAAAACGGCTGAATCAGATGTTCGCGAAGTGATGGCACTCCTTATGGAAAAACTCGGTCATTCGGATCGGTTGTTGCCAGGCGGCTATTTGTTTATGACAGACCTTCTCGGCAATCCACGTATCATGGACCGTGTCGGTAAAGTATTTGCATCTGCATTTGCAGAAACAGACATCGATGTCATTATGACTGTGGCAACGAAGGGGATTCCAATTGCACATGCGATTGCGCGTCATTTAAATGTGCCAGTCGTTGTCGTCCGCCGTGATAGCAAGGTGACGGAGGGACCGACAGTTAGTATTAATTACGTCTCTGGTTCAACGAGGCGTATTCAGACAATGGTATTATCAAAGAGAAGCATGCAGAGTGGACAGAAGGTACTGATTACAGATGATTTCATGAAAGCTGGCGGCACTATGGTAGGGATGAAGAACCTGCTAGAGGAGTTCGGCTGTGAGCTTGCAGGTATTGCTGTACTTGTGGAGGCTATTCATCCGGAAGAAGTGCTTGTCGATCATTATTTGTCTCTTGTGAAGTTGCATGCCGTAAATGAAAAAGACCGAACCATTGAATTGGAAGAGGGCAACTACTTTTTGGAAGGTGGAAAATAATATGAACTATGTAGCGACAGAAAATGCTCCACAAGCAATTGGACCTTATGCACAAGCAGTTAGCGTGAACGGATTCATCTATACATCAGGTCAAATTCCGTTGACACCTGAAGGCTTACTCGTAGAAGGAACTATCGAGGAGCAGACGCACCAAGTTTTTGCGAACCTGAAAGCAGTCCTCGCGGAAGCGGGCTCTTCATTAGATAAAGTTGTGAAAGCAACCGTTTTCATTAAAGATATGAATGAGTTTGTCGCTTTAAATGACGTCTATGCGCAACATTTTGGGACGCATACGCCTGCTCGTTCGACGGTTGAGGTCGCAAGATTGCCGAAAGATGTAAAAGTTGAAATTGAAGTGATTGCATTAGCAGGCGAATAACCTGTGCCCGCCCGGTAAATCGGAGCGGGTTTTCTTTTTTTTACACTCACAACCACTCACTATTCCTAATGTTAAAAAAATTGTGTTAGTAAAAGAAGGAAAACGCTTACTTTTGTGGAATATAGTCGTCATGCGCTGTAAAGACAAAAGGAGTGGTAAAGGAATGGAAGTAACAGATGTGAGATTACGAAAGGTAGAAACTGATGGGAGAATGAAAGCAATTGCTTCAATTACAATTGACGATGAGTTTGTCGTCCATGATATTCGGGTCATTGACGGTAATGAAGGTCTGTTTGTTGCGATGCCAAGTAAACGGACGCCTGATGGAGAATTCCGCGATGTGGCACATCCCATCAATTCCAATGCTCGTACAAAGATTCAAGATGCTGTTCTCGCCGCCTATCATATTTCTGTTGAAGAAGAGATACTGGAAGGGGCAGGTGCGTGATAGAGGTATTCAAAAGCGTATAAGCTGCCTACAATAGGCAGTTTTTTTCTTATGTATGTAATCTTAAAAAGACTGAAGCGAACAAAGTTGTGAAAATAAAAATAATAATATTAAAAGATTATTATCCAATTGTCAAGTGAATGTGGTTGAAAAAAAAGAAGCTTTCGGCTATAGTCAATAGTGAAAAACAATAAGGTCGTTTAGTTTTTATTTCTCATTGATGGGGGAAGTCAAATGACGAATACATATGCCGTTGTACTTGCTGCTGGGCAAGGTACACGGATGAAGTCAAGTTTATATAAAGTACTCCATCCGGTCTGTGGAAAACCGATGGTCGAGCATGTCATTGATCATATCCTTGGTCTTGGTGCTGACAAGGTGGTCACCATTGTCGGACATGGTGCAGAGTTAGTCGAAGAAACGCTGGGAGAAAAAAGTGAGTATGTACTCCAAGAACAACAGCTTGGAACCGCGCATGCTGTGCAGCAGGCGGAGAAACTCATCGGTCATCTCGAAGGTACGACAATTGTTGTGTGTGGGGATACGCCGCTAATCCGTTCAGAAACAATGGAAGCATTGATTACACATCACAATGAAACAGGTGCCAAAGCGACAATTTTGACAGCTAAGGCAGATGATCCGACAGGGTACGGACGTATTATCCGTGGCACAGACGGGCAAGTTCTTCGGAACGTCGAGCAGAAGGATGCAACGCTAGAGGAGCAGCAGGTCGTCGAGATCAATACAGGTACGTATTGTTTTGACAACAAATTGCTTTTTGAAACATTACAAAAAGTAAAGAATGACAATGTGCAAGGTGAATATTATCTTCCTGACGTTGTCGGAATTCTTCAATCCGAGGGAGCACTCGTTTCAGCTTATATGACAGCTGATTTTAGTGAAACGTTAGGTATTAATGATCGCGTCATTTTGTCAGAAGCTGAAGGCGTTATGCGTCGTCGTATTGCACATCAGCATATGCGGAATGGCGTAACAATCATCAATCCTGAGAATACGTATATCAGTGCTGCTGCTCAAATTGGCCGTGATACGATTTTGCAACCGGGCACGATGATTGAAGGGCAAACGGTTATTGGGGAAAATTGTATAATTGGTCCTAATAGTCAAATTGTAGATAGTGTCATTGGTGACGGAACGACTGTTCACTCGTCAGTTGTGTTAGCTAGTACAGTTGGTTCTGTTACAACAGTAGGACCGTTCGCACATATCCGCCCAGATTCAAATCTTGGCGATAGGGTGAAAATCGGTAACTTTGTCGAAGTGAAAAAATCGACACTTGGAGAAGGAAGTAAAGTATCTCATTTGAGTTATATTGGAGATACGACAATCGGCTCGCGTGTTAATGTCGGTTGTGGCACTATTACTGTTAACTACGATGGTACAAATAAACATATCACGACAATCGAAGACGATGCTTTTATTGGCTGTAATTCAAATTTAATTGCACCGGTGACAGTTGAAAAAGGCGCATATGTTGCGGCTGGGTCAACGATTACGAAAAATGTCCCAGAACGTTCACTTGCAATTGGGCGTGCGCGTCAAGAGAATAAAGAAGGCTATGCAAAAAAACTAAAACCAACTAACCAGGAGGGCCACGATGCCTAATCATTATCCAAACGATAAACTGAAGATATTTTCTTTGAATTCAAACCAAACGCTTGCGAAGCAAGTAGCAGATGAAGTTGGACTTCCACTTGGTCAATGTTCTGTTAAACGATTCAGCGATGGTGAAGTCCAAATCAATATTGAAGAAAGTATCCGCGGTTGCGATGTGTTCGTCATTCAGTCAACTTCACAGCCTGTTAACGAAAACATAATGGAGCTGTTAATCATGATTGACGCATTGAAGCGTGCATCTGCACGTGCTATCAATGTTGTTATGCCTTATTACGGTTATGCACGTCAGGATCGAAAAGCACGTCCACGTGAGCCGATTACAGCTAAACTCGTTGCAAACTTAATTGAAACAGCTGGGGCGGACCGTGTCATTGCAGTAGATTTACATGCACCGCAAATTCAAGGTTTCTTTGATATTCCAATCGATCATTTGGTAGGCGAACCAATTATGACGGAATACTTTAAAGGCAAAGGTTTGAATAGTGATGAACTTGTTATTGTATCTCCTGATCATGGCGGTGTAACGCGTGCACGTAAGATGGCGGATCGCATGAAAGCACCTATTGCAATTATCGATAAGCGTCGTCCGCGTCCGAACGTTGCTGAAGTGATGAATATTGTCGGAAATGTTGAAGGTAAAACCGCTATCCTGATTGATGATATTATCGATACAGCTGGCACAATTACAATTGCCGCGAGCGCATTAATCGAAAGTGGAGCAAAAGAAGTGTATGCTTGTTGTACACACCCTGTGCTATCAGGACCAGCAATCGAGCGGATTGAAAACTCACAAATTAAAGAATTGGTGATTATGAATTCAATTGAGCTTCCAGAATCAAAAAAATCTTCAAAAATCATTGAGTTATCACTTGCTAAACTTCTAGGTGAAGCAATTGTTCGTGTGTTCGAAGAAAAGTCCGTTAGCCCATTATTTGGATGATAGGTTAAGTAATAAAGATTGTAAAAAGCAGTGGTATGTTTCATGTCGTCTGTCATTGGGTATTTCAAGGGTGGAGTAACTTTTTCAAAAGAAAGGTGACTAAACAAAATGAGTACAGCAATTCAGTCAGAAATGAGAACAACAGCAAAACAATCAACACTTACACAATTCAGAAAAAACGGTATTGTTCCGGCGGTTGTCTATGGTTACAATACGGAAGCTACAGCGATTTCAGTAAAAGAGCGTGACCTATTAAAGACACTTCGTGTAACGGGCCGTAATGGCGTGATTCAGCTGAACGTCGAAGGAAAGCCAGTTAATGTTGTCTTACATGACTATCAGTCCGATCCGTTAAAAGGTCATATTCATCATGCAGATTTCCTTGCAATCAATATGACGGAAGAGCTTGAAGTAGATGTCTCTGTAAATCTTATAGGCGATTCACCAGGTGAGAAGGAAGGCGGCACCCTTCAACAACCGAACCGTGAAGTGACGATTAAAGTGAAGCCTTCAGAAATTCCAGAGACCTTCGATATCGATATTTCACAACTGCAAATCGGTGAAACGATTACCATCGCGGATATCCGTGAAAAGTCGCAGCATGACATTTTGAACGACGATGATTACGCACTTGTCCTCATCTCAGCTCCGCGTACGCAAGCTGAAGTAGACGAACTTGATGTTGAAGCATCGGAAACGAGTGCAGGGGCTAGCGAAAATCAAGGCGAAGTATAATATAACACGAGCGCACGGACAAACCGTGCGCTTCTTTTCTGTTTAACTTGATTCAGCAGAAGTCCCCGACTTCTATAGGGGAGAAATTTAGTTCCATTTCTCCTTAGTGGCAGGATGAATGCCAGAAGAGCATTTCAATCAGAGGGAGTTTAAACTCCCTGCTGATTAAGGAGGAATGAAGTTCAATTCCTCCCTGTTAAGCCTCCGACGTACAGGACGTACTAGTGCCGACAAAAATGCCACAGGACGTGGCATTTTTGTCGGCCGGCGGATGTTAGGGATTTTGAGGGGAGTGAATTGCGCTGTGCACAATTCAAAATCCCAACGCAATTACGCCGAGGCGCAATTGATCTAACTACTGCAAAAGGGAAGAGAAAATTATGAAAATGATCATTGGACTCGGTAATCCGGGTAAACAATATGAGAAAACGCGCCATAATGTGGGTTTTCATGTCATTGATGAGCTTTGTGATCGTTTATCAGCACCGGCGATGCAAGCAAAATTTAATGGCATGTATACAGTTATTCACCGTCCAGAAGGGAAAGTCATGCTGGTCAAGCCACTCACGTATATGAACTTGTCTGGCGAGTGTGTACGCCCCTTAATGGATTATTTTGAGGTAGATGTGGAGGATATTGTCGTTTTGTATGACGATCTCGATATCGCACCTGGGACCATTCGACTGCGTCAAAAAGGGAGCGCGGGTGGCCATAATGGCATGAAATCACTGATCGCCCATCTGGGTACAGACCAATTCAACAGAATCCGTATTGGTGTTGGACGCCCAACAGGTGGCATGAAAGTGCCTGATTATGTCCTATCACCTTTTAGCAAAGAAGAAAATTCGTTAATTGAGGAAATGGTGAAAAAAAGTGCTTCTGCTTGTGAGGCATGGACTACTAAACCCTTCCTTGATGTCATGAACAATTTTAACTAGTTTCAGCAGAAGTTCTTGCTGAAACTAGTTAAGCCTCCGGCGGATGTCACAAATTTCGAAGGGAGCGAGAAGGCAAGCGCAATTTGAAATTTGGACGCAATTACGTCGAGGCGTAATTGATTTAATCCTCATTGAGCCAAGTTATACTAGTATGTAACGAATAACTAAGCCGTCTCTTGCCTATACTAAAGGTAAAAAGGGGCGGAGAATAATGGCGATTCGTTATGAGTGCCGGCATTGCGCAACGGAAATAGGTACACTTCCATTCGAATCTGTGAAGGACACCATCCTTCAATTACAAAAGGCAGATGAGGGACAAGATGAACAATTTTTGTCGTATGAAAAAGATGGAGATGTGACGGTGCGCTGTATATGCGAGCAGTGTCAACAGTCACTTCAACACTTTCCGGATTACTACTCACTTCATAAGTGGCTTCAATAGAGGTATGCTTTGACGCTTGATGGCGTTCAAAGCTTTTTCTGTTTTTGATTTTCATTCAGCAGGTGCTGCATGAAAGTCTGGACGCAATTACGCCCGGGCGTAATTGATTTGGATAAAGAGAGGATGTGTATGAGTGAAAGCACTGTTAGATTTATTTTTACAAGAGAAAGAAATTAGAAATCTAGTTGAAGAGTTAGAGGTGGGAAAAGACCGCCAGCTCATCGCAGGGTTATCAGGAGGAGCAAAGTCGGTCTTTTTCAAAACGCTCCAGCAATCTAGTGGACAACCGATTCTGATTGTATCTCCTAATTTATTGCAAGCGCAACGTACATACGAAGACCTTGTCAAAATGTTGGGTGATTCACTTGTTCACCTGTATCCAGCAGAGGAGCTGATTGCAGCAGATTTTTCTATTTCCAGCTATGAACTCCGTGCCCAGCGTATCGATACAATTGATCATATGGCTCGTGTGGGGAAAGGTATTTATATTACCCCTATTGCGGGTATGAAAAAATTACTCCCAACAAAGGAGCAATGGCTAAATAGCTCGTTGCTGACGAAAATTGGCGATACAATTGACATACCAAAATGGCTTGATCAGCTCGTATCGATGGGCTATACAAGACAGCCAATGGTAACAGCTCCTGGTGAATTTGCGTTGCGTGGCGGCATTTTGGATTTATATCCGTTGAATATGGAAGACCCTGTTCGTATCGAATTATTCGATACGGAGGTCGACTCTATTCGTACGTTTTTGGCTGAGGACCAACGTTCAACCGGCAAGCTTGAAGAGATTACAATTCTTCCCGCCTCAGAATTTGTTTGGGCAGCTGAAGATTTAATGACTGTCGCAGAAAAGCTAGAGTTAGCACTTGGCGCTAGCCTGAAGAAGATGAAGGATGCGGAAGCGAAAGAGCGCCTAACGCTAAATATGACGGGTGATATTGGCTTATTAAAGGACGGCATTATACCAGAAAACATGTTGAAATACGCATCGTTTTCAGCTGCAACTACTTCCTTTGAAAGTTATTTCCCGGGCAATGGTACCGTTTTATTTGATGAAATCGGGCGTATTCTTGAAGTTGTTGCGTCGCTTGAAGCGGAAGAAAAAGAATGGATGATTGCACTTTTAGAAGAAGGAAAGATTGTCCATGACGCGAAAATCTCTTGGTCGTTTGATGAATTACACAGTATGCTAAGCCAACAGAAGGTTTATTTATCGTTATTTGTACGCACGGTGCCAGGCATTACCGTGAAAAAGACAGTGACTTTTTCCTGTAAACCAATGCAACAGTTCCATGGGCAGATGAATTTATTGAAAAACGAGATGGAGCGCTGGCAACAAGGTCATTTCAATGTGTTTATTGTCGTAGAAGGAACTGAACGTATGAAGAAGGTTCAGTCGATTTTGCAAGATTATGATATGGCATCCGCTCTGTCTGGTAAATCATCGAGTGCAGGCGCTGTGCTTGTCGTAGATGGCGATTTGTCGGCTGGATTTGAGCTCCCTTTTCAGCAAATTGCGGTTATAACAGATTCAGAATTATTCAAAGGGAAGCCAAAGCGCAAGGCTCGTCCGCAAAAGATGACCAATGCAGAGCGCATCAAAAGCTATTCGGAGATTAAGCCGGGGGACTATATTGTCCATGTTAACCACGGAATCGGGAAATATATTGGGATTGATAACTTAAGTCAAGGTGGTATAGACAAAGATTTCCTTGTTATTCATTTCCGTGGAGAGGATAAGCTGTATGTTCCGACCGATAAGATAGATTTGATCCAGAAATATGTTGCGTCTGGTGAAAAAGAGCCGAAGCTGCATAAGATGGGCAGTGCGGATTGGAAGAAAACGAAAAGCAAGGTATCGGCTGCTGTTCAGGATATTGCTGATGATCTAATCCTTTTATATGCTAAACGTGAATCGGAAAAGGGGCATGCCTTTGCGGCGGATGACGATTTACAACGGGCATTTGAAAACGCATTCCCTTATGATGAGACGGATGACCAGTTGAGATCCATTCAGGAAGTGAAGCTGGATATGGAGAGAGAGCGTCCAATGGATCGATTGCTTTGTGGGGATGTTGGCTACGGGAAAACAGAAGTGGCTATTCGTGCGGCGTTCAAGGCTGTGGCAGACGGTAAACAGGCGGCATTCTTAGTACCGACGACAATTCTTGCCCAACAGCATTATGAAACGATGAAAGAGCGTTTTGCTGGCTTCCCGGTAGAAGTATCGTTGTTAAATCGTTTCCGGACAAAAAAGCAACAAACGGAAACGTTGAAAGGAATAAAAGCGGGTACCATCGATATTGTCGTAGGTACACATCGTTTACTTTCAAAAGATGTCGCTTATCAGGATTTAGGTCTGTTGATTGTCGATGAAGAGCAGCGATTCGGTGTGACGCATAAAGAGAAATTGAAGCAGTTGAAAACGAATGTGGATGTTTTGACGTTAACGGCGACACCGATTCCACGGACGCTCCATATGTCAATGCTTGGTGTTCGCGATCTTTCTGTCATCGAAACGCCTCCAGCAAACCGATTCCCTGTTCAGACCTATGTGATGGAACATAACTTTGGACTCGTTCGCGAAGCAATCGAACGAGAAATGGGCCGTGGTGGGCAAGTGTTTTACTTATACAATCGCGTGGAAGATATGACGCGAAAAGTAGATGAAATCAGGCAGCTCGTTCCAGAAGCAAGAGTAGGATTTGCACATGGACAAATGGGGGAGTCAGCACTTGAGTCAGTCATTCTCAGTTTTCTTGAAGGGGAATATGATGTACTTGTCACGACGACGATTATTGAAACGGGTATCGATATTCCAAACGTCAATACGCTCATTGTGCATGATGCGGACCGTATGGGCTTATCACAGCTCTACCAACTGCGTGGACGTGTAGGACGCTCCAATCGTGTGGCGTATGCTTATTTCCTTTACCAGCGTGATAAGGTGCTGACGGAAGTGGCTGAAAACCGACTGCAGGCTATTAAAGAATTTACTGAGCTCGGTTCAGGCTTTAAAATTGCGATGCGGGACTTGTCGATTCGTGGAGCGGGTAATTTGTTAGGCTCGCAGCAGCATGGTTTCATCGACTCAGTAGGGTTCGATTTGTATTCGCAAATGCTGCAGGAAGCAATTGAAGAGAAGCAAACAGGTATTGTCAAAGCTGATATTCAGGAAATAGAAATTTCATTACCAGTCAACGCATATATTCCCGATGAATATGTCCGTGATGGCTTCCAGAAGATTCAAATGTACAAACGTGTGAAAGCGATAGATAGCGAAGCGGATTATAGTGAGCTTGTGGATGAAATGACGGACCGTTTTGGCGATATGCCGCTTGAAGCTGACTTACTGCTCCGTATTGCGCGCATCAAGGCGTGGGGACGTCTTGCAGGTGTAGAATCGATTAAGAAAGTGAATACACGTATTGAGATACGTATATCGCCGGAAGGAACAGCAACGACAGATGGTGCTAAACTGGTGTCTGAATCCATGAAATTTGGTCGTGCAGTTGGCTTTACGATGGAGGGTGGTCAGCTCATCATGAATGTCGATGAACGTCATACGGGGAAACAGACCGCATTTGATGTGTTAGAGGAAATGATGAAGCTTCTTCAAACAGCGGTAAAGGAAGCAGCTGTTTCTGATTCCGTCTAAAGGGCATGTTGCATATTTTGTCCAAACATGATGCATACTACAATTGAAACAGGATTTAACTTGAATCAGCAGAAGTTCAAACTCTTTGCTAATTCAAGTTAAGCCTCCGGCGGATGTCAGGGATTTTGAAAGGAGTTAATTTAGGAATGCAGTCTAAAACCGTCACGTCCTGCGGCAACGACTGCATGACCTACTTCCTGTAGGCCTCAATTCAAAATCCCGACGCAATTACGCTGAGGCGCAATTGATATTCAATTTTGTGGAAAGTGAGGCATCATGTTATGAAGGCAACGGGAATCGTCCGCAGAATCGACGATCTAGGAAGGATAGTTATTCCAAAGGAAATTAGGAGGACACTCCGAATTCGCGAAGGAGATCCGCTTGAGATTTTCACCGATCGTGATGGCGAAGTGATTTTGAAGAAATACTCCCCGATATCGGAACTGGGAGAGTTTGCGAAGGAATACGCGGAAACGCTGTATGAAACGCTCGGCACACCTACGCTGATAAGCGATAGAGATGAAATGATTGCTGTCTCTGGTTTGTCGAAAAAGGATTATTTAAATCGCCAGCTGTCCCCGGATATCGAGGAGATCCTAGCAGGTCGTAAGATCGTCACTGAAAAACTTGAAAAAGCGGTGGAATGGATACCGGGACAAGTCGAACAGGTTAAATCCTATTGTATCGCCCCTATTGTAGCGGGCGGCGATACGATTGGGGCTGTTTACTTATTATCGAAGGTCCATTTCATTGGCGAACCTGAACAAAAGGCGGCAGAAACAGCTGCACATTTTTTATCGAAACAGATGGAACAATAAAAACAGCCCACATGGACCGGTTAGCGGTTTTTGTGGGCTGTTTTTTTAATGCAATTGTCCACGCGCAAGCACAGTCACTACATGCACCCCGGTTTCATCCTCTACATACACTTGGTTATGCAAATTCACCGTGCTGCAAATATGATTTGGTACGATGGATAAGGTGTCACCGATTTTTAAATCATGGGGACCGTTCATCGAAATCATACCGTGTTCTTCATTCATTCGCCCGAGTACCGCGTTTGGGTAGCCAATGATCGTGCCAAATCCTTGTAAGTTTAGAGGAGGCTGATTCGGCTGGACATCGGTTGCAAATGTTTTACTACCGCCGTCAATAATGACCAGCTCTGGTGTTGGTATGCTAATGACTGTCGTAACGACATGGGCAGCGCAATCATCTAGGGAACAGACGCCGAGCTTCAGCTGCATCGCATCATTGAAAATATATGTCCCCGGTCTAATCTCGGTGACACCCTTTACTTCGGCGGCGTATAAGCCGGATGGGGTAGAACCGACGCTGACGTCTCGAATGGCTATTCCATTTACGCGTAAGTCCTGTGCAACTGCCACCATCAGTTCGCCTTCTTCACGTCCAGCTGCTTGCAAGTCAAGTGTCGATTTCCCTTGATAGCAAGCTCCTTTGTATGTGAAAATTCCATTCAATTCTATGCCAGGCAGATCATTGATTTGCTTCGCTAATGCGACAGCATTTTCGCAACCGACCCCTGTACGTTGCAATCCAGTATCGATTTCTAGGCGTACCTGCAAGGTGACATTCGCTTCAGTCGCCATTTCAGACAGAAGACTCGCCCCTGCAAGACTATCTACGCCTATCTTCAGCTCAATTTTTCGCGCTAATTGGAGTACACGTTCAATTTTAGAACGAACGACAATCGGATAGGCAATAAAAATATCAGCAATCCCATGTTCGGCCATTATTTCCGCTTCTGCGACCTTGGCTACAGTAATCCCGCTAGCTCCCGCTGCAAGCTGCTTTTGCGCAAAATCCGGGATTTTATGTGTTTTAATATGAGGGCGTAGCTGTACGCCAAGTGGTTGGATAGCCGAAGCCATACGGTCAATATTTTGCATCATTACCTTGCTATTTATATACACTGCTGGTGTGTCCATCAACATAACTAATCACCTCACATTATTTTTTATCTTCGTCGGCAATATCTAACTGCTTGGATTCCTCTAAATAATTATAAAGTGTGTACTTGGATATATCTAAGTACGTACAAATTCTTTCACCCGCTTTTTTAATCAAAAATCCACCCTTTTTGTCAAACCAATGGATGAACTGAACCTTATTCTCTTTCGTCATGGCGATAACTGGTTTTCCAACGGTTTCCTGTGCCACGGATATAAGAGAATCGAGTAGGTCACTTACGTTGCTAACGAATGATTCCTGTACGATGGGCTGGGGATCTGGTGTTGTGAGTGATTTTAAAATATCCTCCGCAATCATCAAATCCGAAATATCATAGTTAATGCATAACGCTCCAATTGTTTTCCCTTGGCTATTTTTCAAATAAATAGAGGAAGAGCGTAGCACCTTGCCCTCTTTTGTTTGTGTAATATAGTTGAGTCGATTACCGTCCTGAGTTTCTCCGCGTAAAATCTCAAGCCCGAGATTAGTCCCAGGATCTCCAATCTTTCTACCTGTCAAATGCCCATTTTCAATGCTCACAATTGTACTGTCATAAGAACGTTCTAAATCATGCAATACGACTTCGCAACGATCTCCGAATTGGCTAGCAATTGTTTTGGTCAATAAAGTTAGAAATTCTTTTTCATCATTAATAGATTCCATGGATATTGTAGACCACCTAACGGTAACTGAATTTTTAATTATTTTTAAATTTCTATTTTAATTGTATAGAATACAAGTAAAAATAACAAGTCAAACTAAAAGTTTTTCATGCTCAAAGAAAGATAGTTGAAAATTCCCGACAGCAATGTTACTATCGGAATGAAATATTATTAGTATTTTCTAAATAGTTGATGAAGAAGAGAAGCTATGGGAAATGGTGATTTTGAAGTGTTCCTACGTAGGCTATAGAAATTCAAAAACTTAAAAATGTTAGAGAGGCGTAGATATGTTAGATACAGTGATTAAAAATGGCAGAATCGTCGATGGTACAGGAAATCCATGGTTTTACGGCACGATTGGCTTGAAGAATGGCATTGTTGTATCTGTGGGGCAGTCGGTTGGGGAGGCTTATGAAGTGATTGACGCACAAGGCAGTTTTGTGGCGCCGGGGTTTATTGATGGGCATTGTCATTCGGATTTGATGATTTTGGATTTCCCTGAAAGTGAAATCAAGATGCAACAGGGCGTCACAACGGAGGTTGTGGGCAATTGTGGACTGGCACCTGTTCCGGTAAATCCTTTGTATCGGGAAGATCTGCAAAAGTATGTAGAACCGGTTCTTGGTAAAGCACATAAGGAGTGGCGATGGCAGGCTATTAGCGATTATTTCAATGAGCTGGATCATAGCTTAATTGCAGAAAATGTAGCCTCTTATGTAGCGCACGGCTCTGTCAGAATTTCCGTGATGGGGTTTGACAATCGTCCTGCAAATCAATCGGATTTAGATGAAATGAAGCATATCGTTGAAGAGGGCATGAGAGCTGGTGCAATCGGCCTGTCCATCGGCCTTTTGTATGCACCAGGCAGCTATTCAAATAAAGAGGAAATCGCAGAGCTATGCCAGGTTGTTGCTAAGTACAATGGTATCTTATCTACGCATATTCGCGGGGAAGGCAATAACTTAATTCCCTCGATTCAAGAGGTGTTATGGATTGCTGAAAAGGTGAATATTCCTCTCCATATTAGTCACTTAAAGGCTGCCGGGAAGAGAAACTGGGGAAAAGTGATGGAGGCTATGGAGATGATTGAAAGTGCCCGCAGTCGTGGAATGGATGTCACTTGCGATGTTTACCCGTACACGGCGGGATCGACTATGCTGACAACTCTATTTCCACCTTGGTCATTGGAGGGGGGCTTGTCTACTGTATTAGGTAGATTAAAAAATCAAAGTGAAAGAGCAAAAATTTGGGCAGAAATTGCAGAGGAGCGTGAGGACTGGGATAACTTAGTTGCTTCGACTGGCTGGGATAGTGTCATCATTTCTTCTGTCAATACGCCTCATTTAAAGAGCTATGAAGGAAAGTCTGTTTTAGCGATTGCTAATGAAAATGGGAAACATCCTATCGACCAGGCTTTTGATTTACTGCTTGAGGAAAATGGCAATATCGGGATTGTCTATTATCATATGAATGAAGATGACGTCCGCCAAGTTATGCAATACCAAAATTCCTTGATTGCGTCAGATAGTTTGACCTGTTACACGGGGAAGCCGCATCCGAGATTATACGGGACTTTCCCAAGGGTGCTTGCTAAATATGTGAAAGAACAGCAGATTATTACCCTAGAAGATGCCGTGCGAAAAATGACTTCATTCCCAGCGAGGCGATTTGGTTTGGGCAATCGGGGCGTATTATCGGAGGGCTATCAGGCGGATATTGTCATATTTAATATGGATCGTATAGAAGACAAAGCAACATACGAAAATCCCGCACAGTTCCCCGAAGGGATTCAGTATGTATTTGTAAATGGAAAACTAACGACAAAAGATAAAGTACAAACGTCAACAAAATGTGGCTGTTTGATTAAAAAATCATAATGAATCAATAAGGAAGGATGCTAGCATGAGAAAAGTGGAGGAAGTATTAGCCGAACTAGGAATCGAGATTCCAGAACCCGCCAAGCCAGTAGCAGCGTATGTACCGGCAAAAACAGTGGGGAACTTAGTGTATACATCTGGGCAAGATTGTAGAGTGAATGGTGTCTTGTTACATGAAGGAAAAGTAGGCAGTGATTTAACGGTGGAACAAGGCTATGCAGCGGCTCGCCAAACGATGGTCAATTGTTTAGCAGCGCTACAATCAGAAATTGGCGATTTGAATCGTGTGAAACAAGTTGTAAAAATGCTGGCATGGGTCAACTCAGCGCCTGGATTTGTTGAACAACCATATGTGATTAATGGAGCATCTGAGTTACTGGAGGAGCTATTTGGTGAAAGAGGTAAGCATGCACGCTCTGCGGTCTCCGCGCATGAATTACCATTTAATACACCTGTTGAAATTGAATTGATTGTGGAGATTGAATAAGAGATTTGTGAAAGCAGCCTATGTGAACCGGGATTTGACGGTTTGTATGGGTTGTTTTTTTATGGGTATTTCCATTAAGTTCAACGACATCTCCCACTAGTCCCCTCAAACCTGCTTCCTCATAGCAACTACATTCAAGGGCGTACCATCCGGTTTATAGACAACTTCCTCATCGTAAATCTCATAGCCAATGGACTGATATAATGCAATATTCTTAGGTACAGCCATCCGAACTTTGCATTGAATCAGCGGCTTCTCTTGTTCAAGTGCATACATCTCTAATGCTTTCAGTATTTCCTTCGCAATCCCTTGGCCTTGTTTTTCTGGAATAACAGACAATCTATAAAAATAAATACAGTCTTCTTTCACTTGAAATCGAACCATGGCCACGGGGTGGTCCACAATATAGCCAATCAATGCTTGCCCGCCATTTGCTAAATCCGCTGTTACTGACTGGATGGTCTCCTCTAAAGCACTAGAAGGTGGTGTTTCATTTTTGTAGACCATAAACGCTTGCAGCATTAAATCATGAATGATAGCAGCATCGGATGTTGTTGCGAATTTTATTTCCATGACAATCACTCTCCTTTGAATTAATATACACAATAAATAATTTTTATTCAATAAGCTGAATAAAAAACCAGCCTGCACAAACCAAATTATCGGTTTACGTAGGCTGATTTCTCACACAATCAATCCATCTTTCATCGTTATAATATGATCCGCATAAGGTAGCATTTCTTCATCATGCGTCACCATTAATGTTGTGATATTTAATGTTTTCGTCAATTCTCTTATCAATACCATCACGTCTTTTGATCTCTTCGAATCAAGACTGGCTGTCGGCTCATCTGCAAACAGCATCTTCGGTTTGTGAATGATGGCGCGCGCAATGGCGACTCGCTGCTTTTCACCGCCAGATAGGGAGGCGGGGTAAGCATCTTTTCGGTGATACATGTCGACAAGTTTTAATGTCTTTGCAATTTCGTCTTTTTGAACGTGCTTATTCATTTTTGTTTCTGAAACATCCAACATTAACAACAGCTGCTCTTCCACTGTTAAAAAAGGAACGAGGTGGGAGGATTGAAAGACGAAGCCGAACTCGCTCGCTCTAATTTTTCGAATTTGCTCTTGGCTCATGTTGGTCATATTTTGTCCTTCAAACAATATTTGACCGTCAGATGCCTGCTGCAATCCTGCTGCAATCGTTAGGATGGTACTTTTACCAGATCCAGAAGCACCGACTAATGCGGTGATTTCACCTTCTTTAAGGGACAGGTTAATGCCTTTCAACACCTGCTCTTCGACTTCGCCATTTGTAAATGTTTTCGTTACTTCATCAATCGTGAAAATGGTCATAATTATACCTCTCCTTGTTGAATTGCTTGTAGTGGCTCTATCTTTTTAATCTGCAGACCGGAAAGTGTGGCACCTACAAATCCGATGACTAGGAACAACACAGACAATTGAACTGTTGTGGCAAGTGTTAAGCTAAATGGCATGCCTTCAGGTGCAATCATTGCAAAGCCTTGGCTTAATGCAACGGACAGTCCGAGTGCAACTATGGTGATAACAATCATTTGGTACCACATCATGCCGAACAAGCGGCTTGTTTTTACGCCAAGTGCTTTTAAGATACCGTACAAGCCAATTTTCTGGACGTTCATCATATAGAAGAATATCGCAAACAACATGCCGCTAATGGCGACTAAAAACCAAATAATCATATTGAGTGACAGTTGTTCCGCGCTGTAGCTTGGAATGGTGTTGAGAAAATCTTTATTTGAAAAGGCTTGTAAGGACGCAATGTCCTGTGCTTTGTCCTGTCCAGGGACGAACACTAATTGCATTTCAAGGACACGGTAAATTTCTTGGTAGTTTATCATGCTAATGAAAGCGACAGGTGCATGGCTATATTTCTGTTGATCGACAAAGCCTTTGACTATGAATTCTCCGCTAAACTGATTGTTCGTTAAGATATCTCCGACCTTAATGCCGTTCGCTTCTAATGAACGATCGAGGATAATCTCTCCTGGTGCAACTGCTGGAAACAATTTTGAATCAGTTGATGTGACGAAGGCTACGCTACTTTGTTTGTCATCCTTATCGTTGACAAAGCCCATTTGAATCGACAAAGCGGTTGCTGCTGGGTGTTCCTTTAAGAGAGTAGCCTGTTTATTTTCATCTATTCTTGAAAGATTGTATGTTTCATTGGCATCAGCATTCATGTAAAACTGTCCATCCGGCAAATCCTTTATTAACGCTGCATTATCTTGTGATAGTCCGTTAGATAAGCCGGATATGATAAATGTTAAAAAGCTTACTAGGAAAATGATAGACCCTAAAATCGTAAATTTAATTTTGTTCTTGCTAATTTCTTTCCATGCAATATTCATTTCTCCGCCTCCGTTTGTTGTTGTCCAGCTCTGGCAACTAGGTGCCAGAGCTTTTCTTTTGATAACTAGAGTATAGGTGAGCTAGATGAACGGAGAGTGAACACAATATTACAGTTCTAGCGCAACAAAAAAGAACTGATTATTAGCCGCTAATCAGTTCCTTCGTTTTGGCATTCATTAAACAGGTTGAAGTCCTTGGTACTTATTCAGTAATATGTCCAGCTCTTGGCTACAGGCAACGACAATCGGATGAGTAAAGCCGAAAAGACTGGCCTTGGCATACATATCTTGCTGCTTTAATTTGATTTGGCTTGATAGAATACATTTTCCGGGAATCTTTTTCACCATAATTTACTCCTCCCCATACATTTTATAACCTAAAATTTATATATGATTGCTATAGTTAGGCTTTTCCCGGAATTTTGCCAAACTAAACTTATTTTGATGAAATAAAATGAAAAAAGAGCTGCAACTAGGCAACTCTTCTCATTGTGATGGCTTTTAGCACGTCTGTTGATTAACCGAAAAATAACATGATCCAATACTAGGCGCTCTATGTTCAATCGCATTTGGTTTCGCTTTGGATTGAACGACTTCTATACAATAACCGTGCTGTTTTGATGTCTAGGGATGCGACTTCGCCGCACCCCTAGACATTTTTCTGCTAATCGTATGGTGGTCGTTCATCCGTCGCTCACTAAAAACGCTTGTACACGGAGTGCTAATGCTTTTGGTGACGAGGAAATAGAGGGCTTCTTAACTGGAGAGGGCCGCCAAAGATACAATTTTGGCGGCTGAATCCTTCACTGTAGTCTTTTCTTTTGTTATTTTAGAAGATGTCATTTTCTATAAGGCTTGCAAATAGTAAAGTAGGGGTACGTTGTACAATGTACTAGAGTGCCCGAAATTGCATCTTCGGGCACTTACAATCTGTCTAGCAAGCCATCTATTCTTTTCCTTCCAAAGTAACTGCATTTGTCACTTGAGCAGTGTAGGTACGCGACAGGCAACTATCCAGAACAAGATAATCGAATAAGATGTTCTAACTAGTTAGCCGAAAGCGAAACCGAACATAATCAAGTGAAAAAGGTAGTTTTTAAGCCTGTGTTTACCTGTGTTATTTCCGGTAAATGGTTAATCAACAGGTGTGGACTTTTAGTATTTTACATCTAGCTTTTCAATATTTCGAATCGCAAAATAGGCAATGCTGATTCCAACTAATGCCAGTGATATCGGAATAATAATAATATCATTTAACGAAAAGCCACCGTTATTCGAAGAAATAACTAGCACGATTAGAATGGAAGAAATAATCGTCGTTGGTACAGAGTATTTTTTCATTCCAAAGTATAGGGGAATGAGGCAGATACCTGCCGTAGCGATTGCGTTCATCAACACAGCTGGCGTATGCTGTGTAATCATGGTAACGGTTAAAGTATCTGGAAGTAAATTGAAACTACTAGCTGTGAAAGAAAATACGACTGTTATAAACACATTAGAGATGATAACGAAACAGAATGTGAAAATTATTACTATAGCTAGCTTTGCAGCAATCAGTTTCTTTCTATTAATAGGATATAGAAATAAGGTAGTTATGGTCTTGTTTTTAAACTCGCCAATGATTAGTTTGGAAATTAACGTCGCAGCAAATATAATAAATGTCGCCCTTACCATCGAGTCGATAGCGCTCAGAGCCTCTGAATAATTTTGAAAAGCTAGCTCACCTTCAGCTTTTGCGATAAATAGTACCGCAACTAACACAGCCGCTACGATTAAATTAGTAATGATTGCACTTTTTATATAGGACCTTAATTTAAACTTTTTCATCTCTAATCGCATTAAATTAAGCATTCATAATACCCCCGTTTACTAACTTTAGGAAGTAATCCTCTAACGAACTTGTTTTCCTATTAATCGCCTCAATGTCAATGTCCTGCTCAATCAATGCTTTTGAAATCACCTTTTGCGAGACTGCTGAATCATAGATACGAATACAATGATCGTCGTCCATTAGTTTAAAATTGGTGATGGCTAAGTTTTTTTCTAAAATAAAGGCAGCCTTTTTTCCGTCATCGACAATTATTTCAATGTAATCTGTTTGGTTAAGATTCACATTGTCTATCGATAGCTCATTGATTAATTTTCCATTATGAATGATGCCAATTGTATCGGCAATTTGCTCGATTTCCCCCAAGATATGGCTGGAAATAATAATCGTTATCCCGTATTCTTCGCATAGCATCTTAAATAATTCGCGAATTTCCTTAATGCCGATGGGATCCAAACCATTAATTGGCTCGTCTAGAATTAGTAATTCTGGTTTCGTAATAATCGCACGTGCGATGCCTAATCGTTGTTTCATCCCGAGTGAAAAATCTTTCACAGGCTTGCCATCTGTATTGATTAACTTGACTAAATCAAGTACATGATCGATTTCCTTTTTGTCGTAATAGCCCATATATTCACAATGAAGATCCAATATCTCCTTTGCGGTTAAATTCTCATAGAAGACAGGATACTCAATAATCGTTCCCATTCTTTTTAAAACGTCGTATGAGTTGTGTGTTAATGTTTCACCAAAAATTTCGATGCTACCACTTGTAGGTTTTATAAGATTTGTCATCATCTTCATGATGGTGGTTTTCCCCGCGCCATTAGGACCTAAAAATCCGTAAATTTCGCCTTTTTTCACATGCATACTCACTTCGGAAATAACTTCTTTCCCCTCATATACTTTTGTAAGCCGATTGGTTTGTACAAGATACGTCATATGAATTCCCCCTAATCTGTCACTACTTTTAGTATAAGAGGTGAAACTCTCTTTTTTCTTACCCGTTTCTTACGAAATTCTTACGTGTTAGTACGTTAACCTTTTCAACGAAACGGTAAAGATTGTTTTCTCATATGGGGCACTCGATAGGTGAATGGAGCCGCCTAAAATTTCAACGAGTCGCTTTGTAATCGTCAGTCCAAGTCCGCTGCCTTGAAACGATTTATTTCTAGAGTCTTCAAGGGTGTACATTCTTTCAAAGACACGATTGATATGATATTCGTCAATGCCTTTTCCGCGGTCCCACACATCGACATAAATGTTCACATCGTCATGTCTGACAGCGAGTCCAATCACATTGCCCTCTGCTCCGTACGCTACTGCATTCGACAGTAGGTTATTCATAATTCGATCCAGTGCTTCCTCATTTCCGAGTGCAAAGACAGCTGTTTCTGGGATATCTATGTCAATATCAATACCCTTTGACGTCACGATATTATAAAAAGATAAAATATTTTTGCGACAGATTTCATTGACATTTATTTTCGTGATGGGATAGTCTGTATCGCCAGCTTCTATTTTTGCTAAGTCAAAAAATTGGTGGATCAGTTGAAGGACTTCCAATGTTTTTGAATGGACGCCTAAGAGCAATTGTTGTCGTTCTTCTTCACTGATGGCAGTGTCGAGTTGAAGCATTTCGATATAGCCAAGGACAACGGTTAATGGTGTTTTTATATCATGTGAGATATTTGCCAGCATCATCTTTGTAGAGTTTTCCATTTTCCGATGTGTAGCAATAATTTTTTGGTTATGATCGAGTAGCCCGTTAATCGCATTGAGCAATAGCTGTAATTCTTGATTGGTCGTCACAGCTAAAACCTTTTCGCCAGTATGCTCGGCGATGATGGCTTGTAATTTCCTATACGCATAATGAAGGGTAGCGTTGCGCGCTTTTTTCTCTCTATATTGGTAGTAAACGATGATAATCAATAAAAATATAATGATTGAAAGGAATAGTACCATATTAGGAATCCTCTAATTTATAGCCAATGCCCCATAGTGTTTTAATATATTGAGGATTGGAGGGATCATCTTCAATTTTTTCTCGGAGTCGGCTCATATGGACATTTATAATGTTTTCATCACCATAATACGCATCATTCCAAATGAGCTGATAGATTTGCTGTTTAGTAAAGACTCGCTGGCGATTGGTAGCAAATAACTTCAAGATGGCAAACTCCTTTGAAGTAAGTTTCACAGTTTGTTGTTTTTTCATGACAGAAAAATTCATAATGTCGATGGTTAGGTCACCAATCACCAACATGTCTTGTTTTACCTCTACCTGATTTGAGTAGGTTGTCGCTCGCCTAATTGCAGCCTTCACGCGTGCTGAAAGCTCTAACATTGAAAATGGCTTGGCAATATAATCATCTGCACCTAATCCAAGTCCTACTGCTTTGTCGATATCACTATCTTTGGCAGACATGATTAAAATCGGGAGTGCGCTTTTTTCGCGAATAATCTTTAATACTTCCAAACCATCAAGCTTTGGCATCATAATATCTAAAATCATCAAATCAAAGGAAGTACTGAAACATTTTTGCACAGCCTCTTCACCATTGGAAGCACATGTAATGTTGAAGCCTTCCATATGCAAATACTTTTCGACCATCTCGCGGATTGACTCATCATCTTCAACTAGCAAAATATGTTTTTGCATCTATATGCACCTCTTTTTAGTTCTCCAAATCCTTCACTAATAACACGGCCTGTGTGCGTGAAGTGACGCCAAGCTTACTATAAATCGTAGACAAATAGACACGGACGGTCCCCGTTGAAAGGGTCAGCTTTTTAGCAATATCACTATTCGAAGCACCACCTGCCAGTAATTGCAGAACATCTTGTTCACGTGGTGTTAGCGTGTCCATTACGGGTTTCTTACTTGTTTCATTTTGATTGCCTGCTAGCAATTGTTCGATATAAGTAATAGGTACGGAGCTCCACTGCATGTTGCGACCTGTTTGACGTACTGTCAAATACTTTTTCAGCAAGGCTATGACAGGGGGGATATCAAGGAATGTTCTGATATAACCATACGGTGCCCCTTGTTCAAGTGCTTTGTGTAAGGATGATAGCGCTGCTTCCTTATTTCCTAGCTCCATTTGACAGATTGCTTCAAGCACTGTTCCTTCTAAGATGGTTGAAATCTGCCTTTCTTGTTGCGCTTTTTCTTTTACCCGGATACTTGTCTTTAAGGCATCGGTGGTCTGCCTCTTTGCTAATAATACCTGTACGTACACAACCAACCAAAATTCCTGTTCTGACTTGGCTTCTAGGTGATTCAGGCCTGTCGATTTAGCAAGCTCACGTTCTGCTTGTGGGATTTCGCCTTCAAGTAAATAGCACTGGGCTTTCATCACTCGCAAAGAATCTAACCAATGCCGCTCCTGAACTGTTTCCATTGCATAGTCAAGAACAGCATGCGCTGCTATAAATTGTTTTTTCGCCGCATAGACGCGACTCTTCAAGATGTACATGGGAATATATAAACCGGGATCTTGAAAATGATGCCCGTATTGTAGTGCTGCTTCCAATTCAATGAATGCTTGATCGATAGAATTTCGGTTATACGAGGTTTCTGCTGTTACACCAAAGGCGAAACCTGTAAGATTCTTCTCTTTCATATCAGCTGCCTGAAATAGCTCTAGTAAGGGAAGTACCTCTTCTTGCCATAGTAGTCTACCTTTTGCGCCTATGCTTGTCCTTAACAGTGTCGGCTCGACCCAATTATACTGCATAGGAATATAATCCCATTCAGAACTCACGCGCCCTTTATTTGCTTGTTGCGAGATGATGCCCATCGATTGGTCAATATCTTTCCCACCGGCTATCAAGACAAATGCACTTACTGATTCTAATATACTTACCATGCCCTGATAGTCAATATCATCCATCCATTGGTCGATGTCATGTCTGCGATCCAATTCAACAATGAGCCGACTGGCCTCTTCCATTTCATAAAGAGTAGAAAGTGTAATCACATACATGACAAGCGTTTCTACATTCACTATATAACTATTATCCCGTAATTCACGTACCCAGCGCATGAATGTCGATGTTTGTCCTAGCGTGAAGATCTCAATTAGGTGAGTCTTGATCCATGAATCCGCAGTTTCATACAATTGACCTTGTAAGGCGAGTTCAATAGCGGACATATAGTCGCCCTGTTCACGTAAAAGTATCGCGACTTCTTGATAAATAGAAGAAATACTTTCTTGTGAATGACGGTTTCGCAGTTCGATTTGTAAAGCATTAGCAAACAAATGATGGTAGCGAAAAATAGGTTTATTAGCATGGAGGCGGACGATAAATAGCCCCTTTTTTTCCAGCTCCAGCAAGATATTATAACTATCTGTGCGCCTTGTTAATACGTTACAAATAGCCGGTTCCAGCTGATTTAATATTGAAGTGCGTATAAGGAAATCCTGTGTAGTAGGTGGGAGTGACGCCAGAATTTCCTGCAACAAAAATTCAGTGATGAACGGTTGGGTACTATCAAATAAGTCAGTGTTCCATTCACCCGATCCAGGCGCACTCCCGGAAAGACCTACTAATTGAATACCAGCCGCCCAACCTTCTGTCATAGTAAATATCTGTTGAAGTGATTCAGTGTTGGTGTGTGTGAATCTTCGCTTGCTATATAAGTGTTCTACCTCATCGTAGGTGAAGCGTAACTGATCCACGCCAATTTCTGTAAGCCATCCTTTGACACGCCATTTTGCTAGGGGAAGGGGTAATTCCATTCGACTCGCCAAATATAAACATATATGACTTGGTAAATAGTCTATAAACCGAGCCATCATTTGATGAATGACAGGGTTTTCAATAAGATGATAATCGTCAATAACGATATGTATTATTCCTTGAATCGCCTCGATTTCATTCAAAAAGGAGTCGATTAATGATTCCAATGGGGACTGTCCATTGAAAAGAGAAAGTAATAGTGAAGCAATGTCATTCGAAACAGCATCTGATACCGTACGTATGACATATTTCCAAAATCGGAGGGGGTCATTATCCATTGCATCGATAGACAACCAGACTACTGGTTCGTCAAATTGACTAATCCATTGACTTAATAATGTTGTCTTGCCATACCCGGCAGGTGCTCGAACAATGGTTAGTTTTCTTGGCCCACTATATCGTAGTACATTGAATAATCGTTGTCTTTCAACGGCCTCGGGCGTGGCATGAGGGATTGTTGTTTTGGAATCCAACCAAACCATTGGGATCATATCCTTTTCTGCTATATATGTTGAACTAAAGAGTCTTACTAACAACGCTCGGCGCTCTATATGTATTTTACCACTTAGCTAGAAAGAATATGGAGAATATTCACAAGTCGGAGGATAAATAAAAACGGTTCTATACTCATATATCAAGCACAGAACCGTTTATATTCTAGTATTATAAAACAGTCCTGTGCCTATAGATTGAGGATAGGACTGTTATGGTCGTTATTTTGTTAATGTTACTTCAACCGATTCAATGGTGAAGATAATTTTAGTAGCTATCGCTATAAGTATCATTTGCTACGCACTTGTTGCCATTTACGTTGGCTGCGTTCAAATGCGTAGCTTGCCCTTACAAGCCTACTGCCGTTGCTGATGACGGACAAATGTGGAACCCGGAGGTTTGTCTTTCCTTCATCATAAAGATGAGTCGCTTGGAACGTATGTCCATGGTTGGCTGCATAAGCTTTTGCCGGGGATTGTGGATGTGCGGTGATTGTTAGATCTTCTGGTTTGTCTTGATTTTTGGCGAATGCATCTACTCCGATTGAAGTGACGCTATCCGGGATGGTAATGTGTGTCAGCTGATTGTTATAAAATGCCCCGTCGCCGATGCTGGTTATACTTGCCGAAATTGTTAGGCTAGTGAGTAGGTTGCTAGCAAATGCATAGTCATCGATATGTGTCAGACTGCATGGGAGAGACAGGCTCGCCAGCATATTGTGTGCGAATGCTCCTTCTTCAATCGAAGCTATACTATTAGGAATCAGTAGTTCTGTTAGTAGATTATAAGCAAATGCTCCTTCGCCAATACTTGTCACAGTGGTAGGAATGATAATGTTTGTTAATTGGTTAATGGCGAATGCGTAATCTTCGATATGCGAAATGTCAGTTGGAATAACTAAGTAACTATTAATGGGAAGTACCTCCTTGTTTTAATTGTTTATAGGTGTAAATACCGTGTGATAATTCCGATGATTTGCTGATAATCTAAAGTATAAGGCTTTTTGAACTATCATGCTATTGAGGAATGTTAACTATTGTCGTAAAATAGGTTTAAACACCTACTATAAAATCAAAAATAGTCTATCACTCCCATGGGAGAATGATAGACTATTTTTTAATTAGCTTATTTAGTTTCTTGTACTTTTTCCATGAAACCAATTAGAATTACTGCTGCGTATGCACGGGTTGTGGGATTGCTCGGCATGAATTTTCCGTCTTCACCAGTTGTAAGGCCTTGCTCGTACAGCATGGAGATGGCATTGACTGTGTCTTCGTTGTAGCTTCCGAAGTCGGAGAAGGGTGCTTTGTTGGATGCTTTGTATTTCACACCTGTTGTAAGTGTGTAGGCACGTTCGATCATCAAGGCCAATTGTGCATGTGTGACTTGGTTTGAGGGTGAAAAATTACCTTCATTACCTTTCACGAGCCCAAATGTATAGGCTGCATTGATGTCGGCCTGTGTGCCAGCTGCGTAGCTACTAATGTCTTTGAACGGCGCTACTTCATCCGTTTTTAAACCAAGTGCTCGAACAAGGATGGAGGCGGCTTGTGCGCGCGTCAAGTGGTTGTCAGGTTTAAATGTTCCGTCCGCATAGCCGCTGACGAGACCTGCTGCTACCGCTTTTTCAATCTGCTCTTTTGCTGGATGCTCAGCGATATCAGTGAATAAAGTCGGTGTTGCTGGTAGTGTTATAGGTGTCGTTGCCGTCCATGGATAAGTCGTTTGCAGGGTAGCCCAAAATTGTTCGGCTACTTTTTGATAGCCTACTTCACTTAAATGGATATTCTTCGGATTCGGAAGATGGGCGGCATAATCTTGTGCAATAATATCGGCAGTTGGTACAAAAATAGCGTCTGTTCCTTCCATCCCTTTTTGAATGGCACCATTTAGTGATCGCAGTAATTGTGTAAGCGTTGGTTGTATGTCAGGTGCTGCATGAGGGAATGGATTGTAATAGCCCATCACGTATACTTTTGCATCTGGGTTTAGTTGCTGAATATGGCTCAAAATTTCCTTTGTATTCGCCCCTATTTTTTGGATGGTCGCAACTAATTGTAGCGGATCGGCAGTTATGGCACCAGTATCCGGGTTGATGTTCAGGCTTGCAAGTGCATCGTTTGCTCCGACACTGAGTGTGATGATTTCTGCCGAGGCAATTGAGCTATGCAGCTGTGCTGTTTTTTCTGGATAGCCATCACCATATACATCCTTTGTTACGTTCGCTTTTAAATCTTCTAAAACGTTAGTCGTTGTGTAGCCTGGGTATGAAAAGCCTTTATTATAAGAGCTTAAAACCCCTTGTGCTTTGATCGATTCAGCGAGATAGTCTGGATAACCATTTCCAAGCTCACCATTTGGGTCAATGCCAGCTGCCAATGAATCCCCTAATGCGAGATAGTCGATTGCAAGAGCGGGTGATGTATCCGCGCTTGCGTTGTTTAGTGGGAATACGATGAGCTGTAGTAATAGTACAGCTACGAAAAGATGTCGTAATGTCGATTTGATGTAATTCATAATTCTCTCCTCCTAGTCTTTGTTTGGTACGAGTACATGAGTCGTTTGTGTATGCTTCTTTTTAAGTATTCCAGAAAAATTATGAATATAAAAATAGCATATCCTTAGTATACGGAATTGTGGTGTATTAGGATATTGACGAATGTTAGTGATTCTTTTCTACTATTTTTGTGTTAGCGTCTTGCGATTGATTAGCAGGAAAATAGTCTGTTAAAAATGAAGAGGTCTTGTGCTCACATAGCGAACACAAGACTGCTTTTAGTCATTCTTTTGTTGCTGTTATAACCGATTCAATGGTGAAAGTCATTTGGATTGGTTCTTGCAAAGGAATGCCATGCAAATCTTTCAATTGACTGGTGATGTAAAGCGTGTACGTTCCCGCTTCGTAGCCCTCTACAGGAGCCTGAACGATGATGTTTGTGCCATCAATTGTAAAGGTGACGGGAACGATGTTGCCATTTGCATCCTCCAAGAACACCCCATTTTCTAGTGTGGCTGGATCGATGTCGATCAAAAGATCCAGCGTCCAGACTTTATCACTCGGGAATAGACCTTCTTCTATAATCGTTTTATAAATTTCTTCTAGTTCAGGTTGTTCAATCGTTTCAATGGTGAAAATCATTTTGATTGGTTCTTTTAACGAGCGCCCCTGTGCATCTTTCAATGCGGACGTAATGTACAGCGTGTATATGCCATCTGCGTAATTTTCGGCAGGTGGATGGATGAAAATTTGGTTACCTTCACTTGTAAAAGTAGCAGGTGGGTGATTACCTGCTGCGTCAACGATGTACAAAGCATCTTGTACAGTTGCAGCGTCTACTTCATTTGATAGTTTTACCGTCCATACTTTTGTCGGTTCAAATATGCCTTCTTTGATGATGATTTTATAAGGAATTTCACCTTTCTCGATTCGAAGTGAATTGTTAGTGGTGATATTGAACCCATTTGTCAGTGCTGCCCCTTGAATCATCAAACCGAGGTCATGATCTTGTGCCAAGCGCGTGCCGTCAAAGGCTAAAGTTAGTTCGACTTGCCACGAGCTAATCCTTTTCGCTTCACGAATCGTCAAGCTTTTTGGTGCATTTTGTAGTTCAAAGTGTTCGGGTGTTAAGGACGTCATGAAGTTCGTGTCCGAAACACTAACCGTGAGTTTACTGCCGTCTAGCTGTTCTTCTGTCAGTGCTTGGTCCACCGTCATTGTTGCTTGGATGTTGAGTGTTGGTGGGGGTGTTGGCCGCACTCTCCATTTTGCATACAAGGTCATATCCGCTTGCACTTTGTCCGTTGCAAAATCCCATGCAGTCGTTAAGGTTGCGTCCGTATACCAACCAACAAATGTATGACTGGATTTTGTCGGAAGCTTTGGGGCGCTGATTTGTGTATCATAGTCTGCCACATCATCAATAACAACGCTCCCGCCCTGCGAATCAAACATGATTGTATGTGTATTTGCTTGCCATTTTGCATATAACGTCATATCCTCTTGCACTTTGTCCGCTGTGAAATCCCATGCGGTCACTAAGTCAGCATCCGTGAACCACCCCTCAAACTTATAACCTGCTTTCATCGGATCAGTTGGAGCGGTGATTTGTGTATCATAGTCTGCCAATATCTCATCTACAACACTACCTTGTGCGGACTCAAACCTGATTGTATACGTGTTGACTGTCCACTTTGCATACAGCGTCATCTCCTCCTGCAACTTTTCCGCTGTAAAATCCCACTCTTTTGTCAACTCTACCTCAGTATACCAACCGACAAATATGTGACCTAATTTTGTAGGAACAGGAGGTGGACTGAGCAAAGCATCGGGATCGACAAGCGCATCTACGATAGCACTGCCCCCATCAGTATCGAACTTGACAGTATATTGCCATTTTGCATGCAACGTGATATGGTCTTGTACTTCATCAACCGAAAAATCCCACGGACTCTGGAAACTTGCATCTTTATACCAACCGGAAAACGTATAACCTATTTTTACAGGGGCCGTAGGGATACTAATTTTAGTTGCATAATCTGCTATAACATCATCTAAAGTACTACCATTTTTAGAATCAAAAGTGACGGTATACTTGTTGACCGTCCATTTCGCATATAACGTTATATTACCTTGAACTGGATGAGAATTAAAATCCCATATGTTCAAGTAATCTGTATTTGTGTACCAACCCATAAATGTATGATGTGATTTTTCAGGAGCCTTTGGGGCACTGATTTTAGTACCGTAATCTACATCTACGTCATCTATAACACTATCATTGTTTGGATTAAACTTAACCGTATACTTGTCTACTGCCCATTTCGCATACAGTGTCATATCTTTTCCAACTTTATCCTCGTCAAAATTCCACTGTACTAAATCATTTACATCTGTATACCATCCCATAAATGTATGACCCTCTTTGACAGGAGGTGTCGGGGCACTGATTTTAGTATCGTGATTTGCAGTAACTTCATTTACGACACTACCGTTTGCTGAATCAAACTCAATCGTATACTTGTTAAGTATCCACTTAGCATACAACGTCACGTCTTCTTCTCCCATTTTAAATATTTCGTTTACAGCATAGTCTACTCCAGTTCCATCCGCCAGGGTATTCCAACCGTCAAAAGTAAATCCCACCTTCTGCATTCCTCCGTCGTCTAATGCCGTAACCTCTGCATCTTTTTCATATGGATTACTGTAGACTGGCTCACTACCGCTTGTCATGCCGTTTCCGTTATAGATTACTTTATAATAGGGTATAAACTTATGACCTTTATTAAATGCGTAATTTTTAGCAGATGATGATGAATAACCATAGATAGTAACATCTCCAACCCCTGAATGCCTGCTAAATGCACCATCTCCAATAGACACAGTTTCAGACAGAAACTTCGCGGTTGTGAGTTGGTCGTTAAGAAATGCCCCGTTACCGATAAACCTCAGATTTCTTGGTAACGTTACGGTTGTTATTGGGTTAGAATAAAATGCATATGCACCGACATTCGTCAAATTAGGTGGTAACTCTATGGATGTAAGTTCGTTCTTAAAGAATGTATAATTACCAATACTCGTTAAGCTAGATGGAAACTTAACCGTTGTAAGTGCGTTTTGAGAGAATGCGTACTCACCGATACTCTTCAATCTAGATGGGAACTCTACGGTTGTTAGTTTGTTCCCAAAAAATGCATACTCACCTATACTCGTCAAATCGGATGGTAGCTTAACGGATGTAAGTGCGTTTTGATAGAATGAATAATCCCCAATACTTGCCACACCAGCTGGTAGCTCTGCAGTTGTAAGTTTGTTCTCATTGAATGCATAATGACCAATCACCTTTAAATCAGAAGGGAAATTTACCTTGATGAGTTGGTTTTGAGAGAATGCGTACTCACCGATACTCGTCAAATCAGGTGGTAACTCTAAAGATGTAAGTACGTTTTTAAAGAATGCATGTTCTCCTATACTCTTTAAGTTTTTTGGTAACTTTACGGTTGTTAGTTCGTTAGTAGCGAATGCATAATTATCAATACTCGTTAAATTGTCTGGTAAGGTTACGCTTGTTAGTTGATTATTAGAAAATGCATGTTTCCCGATATTTATTAAACTATCTGGCAACGTTATGGTCGTGAGTCGATTGTTGGCGAATGCGTCTTCACCAATACTCGTTAAACCGGGCGGGAACGTCACGGTTGTGAGTCGACTGCTTCTGAATGCTTGATTATCAATTTTCGTTAAACTAGCTGGAAACGTTACGGATGTGATTAATTTATTTAAGAATGCACCAATACCAATTCCAGTTACTGTCTTACCGTCTAACATATCCGGGATTATCACATCAGTGTCCGAACCTTTGTACACTCTAATGGTTACGGTTTCATCATTGTTTTCTATCCATTCATAATCTTTGTCATCAGCGAAAACTAATTGTTCTTGAAAAAGGCTGATTACAAAAAGTAACATCATCATTGCGACAAAACGTATCAATTTTTTATTCATTTTAATTTCTCCTTTTCTCTTCGTCACTTATAGAAGTGGCAGGTCTTCTGTTGAATTCAGATAAAAGTGCCATACTTTTAACTTAAACGTAAATATTTTTTTGCACCATTGAGGAATGTTAATAGTTTGCTTAAAATAATTATTAATACCTATAATTTTTTCCAATGCACAATTTTATAAGGTTGCCTAGGTAGTGTTTCACGCTCGTACGACCAAAAATAAAAATCCGCCATCTCCCTAAAGAGTGGCGGATTTCTCGTTATTTGATGGTGAAAATCATTTGAATTGGTTCTTTCAAATCGGTGCCGTTTTTGTCTTTTAGTTTACTTGTGATGTAAAGCGTATACGTTCCATCTTCGTAATTTTCAACAGGTGGGTGGATGAAAATTTGGTTACCTTCACTTGTAAAAGTAGCCGGAAGGTGATTGCCTGCTGCGTCAACGATGTACAAAGCATCTTGTACAGTTGCAGCGTCTACTTCATTTGATAGTTTTACCGTCCATACTTTTGTCGGTTCAAATATGCCTTCTTTGATGATGATTTTATAAGGAATTTCGGCCTTTTGGATTCGAAGTGAATTGTTAGTGGTAATATTGAACCCATTTGTCAGTGCTGCCCCTTGAATCATCAAACCGAGGTCATGATCTTGTGCCAAGCGCGTGCCGTCAAAGGCTAAAGTTAGTTCGACTTGCCACGGGCTAATGCGTTTCACTTCGCTTACTGTCAAGCCTGTTGGTGCGTTTTGTAGTTCAAAGTATTCGGGTGTTAAGGACATTATGAAATTCGTGTCGGAAACATTGACCGTGATGGTGCTACCATCTAGTTGTTCTTCTGTTAGCTCTTCATTCGCCGTCATCGTTGCTTGGATATTGAGTGGCGGTGGTGTAGGTCTTGGGCGAACAATGACATTCACTTCAGCTATCACACCATTCGGATTGCCAATCTGCGTGTCCAGCTGCCCTTGAAACGTGTAGGTGCCAGCTTTTTGCCTGTTATAGGCCGGTGTTCCTCCGTCCCAAATCACAGCTACATTTTCGGTTGTGCTGTCAGTGAGTGTAGCCGCGATAGTAAGTGGTAGGTTTACATCTGTTAAATTTATACCGAATCGTACACGGATATCGGCAAGTGTCTCTACACTTGTAATTGTGTCAGCCGTCCATTTTGCGTATAATGTCACATCTGTTTCCTTCATTTGAAACGAAGAACCTACAGGATAATCATCTCCCATTTCATCAGCTAAGGTATTCCAACCGTTAAACGTGTACCCTGTCTTAATAAGTTGACCGGTATTGTCTAGCGTTGTAACCGCTGTCTGTCTCTTATACTCATTACTATCGACGGGAACGCTACCACCTGTATTGTAGTTTCCATCATAGGTCACTTTATAGGTGATAGCTTTAAACAGATGCCCCTCAAAATCAGCATATTCTTTTGCTGTAGATGAAGTATGACCATAAATGGTAAAGTCAGTAGCATTTTGAGTGGAGGAAAATGCTTGTTCCGCAATCCTTGTCGAATCGGACAGAAACGTAACGCTTGTGAGTTGGTTGTTGGAGAATGCCAATACCCTAATAATATCCAAAGTGTCCGGCAGTGTAACGCTTGTGAGTTGGTTGTATTGGAATGCCCCAATCCCAATGCTTGTCAAAGTGTTTGGCAGTGTAACGCTTTTGAGTCGATTGTTAAAGAATGCCTCAAACCCAATGGCCGTCAAATTGTCCGGTAGTTTAACACTCGTGAGTTGGTTGTCCTGGAATGCATAATCCCCAATTCTCGTCACAGTCTTACCGTCTAATGTATTTGGAATCGTTATATCTTTGCTTAAACCTGTATACCCTGTAATCGTTACTGTTCCATCAGGACTTCCGGTTGAATCCATGTTTTCAACCCCAGTATAATCACCTTCACTAGCATGAGATGGTTGCCCATAGGATAGGATTACTAAAAAAAATAACATCGTAAATAGGATGAAACTGATAGATTTTTTCTTCATTTGAATTCCTCCTTTTTTAGTCAAAGAGTATAAGTTATCAATTGGACAGGGGGTGTCTTGTCTATTAAATAAGAAAACACAAAAACCACATCTCCTTTAATCATAAAAGTAGATGTGGTTTCATGCTATATTGAGGAATGTTATCAATACTTTAGTAGTGGTTATAAAGACCTTTAATCTATCATCGTTTACTCTTCCCATTCCTTCGCCAAAAGGACGGCTTGCGTTCGTGAATTGACACCGAGTTTACTATAGATTCTCGACAAATAAATGCGTATAGTGCCCTCTGAAAGAGCTAGCTGACTAGCAATTTCGATATTGGCAGCGCCACTTGCTAGCAATCTTAGGACATCCTGTTCGCGTGGTGTGAGGACATTTACCTCTGTATTCTCTATGGAATCCTTCTGATGATAGGCTAATAACTGTTCAATATATGAAAGCGGTACCAAATTCCACTGGGCATTGATACCGTTTTTACGTGTTTTCCTATACTTTTTTAACAGCGGAATGATTGTTAATTCATCAAGAAAAGTCCTTACATAATGATAAGGAGCACCATATTCTAACGCTTCATGCAGTGCCTCAAGCGCCGCATGTTCATCAGACAAAATAAGTTGACAGCTTGCTTCCAGTACAGTTACTTCAACCAGGATTGAAATTTGTTGTTCTTGTAGCGCTTTTTCTTTTACTTGGAGAATGACTAGCAATGCATCCTTTCCTTGCTTTTTGGCCAATAAAAGACGGATGTGTACCAATAACCAGAATGCTTGTCCTGACTCAGCCTTTCTATTATTGATATTCGTCATTTGGTAGAGTGCTGCTTCTGCCAGTGCAATATCTCCTTCTATTAAAGAACCATAAGCTTTCATAGAGAATAATGGACTTAGCCAATGCGATTCTTCTACACTGTCTAGCGCGTGATCTAGTAGCGTATAGGCAGTAGAAAATTGCTTTTTGGTCATGTATATTCGTGCTTGCAGGAGATACATCGGAATTAGTAAACCGGGGTCTTGAAAAGTATGCCCATACTTGAGAGCTGCTTTTAGCTCTGTCCAGGCCTCATCCACACGGTTTCTTTCATATAAAGTCTCTGCACGCAATCCGTAACTAAATCCGGTCATATTTTGCTTGTTAAACTCACTCTGGCGCAATAATTCAAAAAAAGGAAGTGATTTTTCATCGGGCCATAGCTTGCCACGAGATCCAATGCTTGTATGTAAAATCTTTGGCTCGAATCGATTATATTGTAGGGAGAGTGCGTCCCATTTTGCATCGACAAACCCACCATGCAATTTTTCGCGAATAATTTCCGTTGCTTGTTCAATATCCTCACCACTTGCGATGAGTGCATATGCCTTTACAGCCTTATAGCTACGTGCAATATTTTCGTATTCCACTTTGTTCATCCATTGGTTTTCCGTTTGTCTTTGTTCCAAGTCGTATAAGAGCTGTCTAGCCTCTGTCAGCTTATGGGCGATGGTTAACATAAGCGCAGACATGACCAACGTTTCGGGTTGAACTGCGTATTTGTTGTTCAATAAGGTCTGTACCCAACGCAGAAACGTCGATGTTTGACCGGATTCAAATAGTTCGACAATATGAGCGGCTATCCACGTATCTGCTATTTCATAGAAACCATTTGCAAGCGCAAGCTCAATTGCCGTATGCACGTCCCCTGTATCGTACAACAACGTGGCTGTTTCTTTATAGAGTAGGGCAATCTTGTCCTTTGAATAGCGATTTCGCAATTCAATTTGCAAGGCATCCATAAACATATGATGATAGCGAAAAACAAGCTGGCTCGAATGTAAACGGACGATGAATAGCCCTTTTTTTTCAAGCTCGAGCAAAATAGCGTCACTATCTGATCGATTCGTCAATGTATTGCATATTGCAGGATCGAGTAGATGTAAAAGTGAAGTACGGACTAGAAAATCCTGTACATCTAGCGGGAGTGTCGCTAGAATTTCGTTCAATAAAAACTCCGTAATAAACGGATGCGTTGTATGAGACGGATCGACTATCCTATTATTTTGCTTGGACATATCGATTGTTAGCCCGATCAATTGAATCCCTGCTGCCCATCCTTCTGTCCGATCCAACACGTATCGCAGGGAGTCAGAGTCCTTATAGTCCAAGTTTTTCTTTTCATAGAAACGCTTAATATCCTCATAGGTGAAGCGCAATTGTTCCTTACCAATTTCGGAAAGCCATGACTTCACCCGCCATTTTGTGATGGGGAGTGGCAATTCTGCTCGACTGGTCATATACACATGTACATTGTTCGGTAAGTAATCGATGAATCGAGTCATCATTTCATGAATCGTATCGTTGTCAATTAAATGATAGTCGTCCATCACAATTTGAACTGTTCTTGGAATGGTATCCAGTTCGTTTAAAAAGGTATCCACTAGTAACTCTAATGGCAGCTGTGGTTGCAAATTGAAGAGGGGTAATAATGTTTCACTCACGTCACGCTGAGTTACATCTGCTACGGTATGTATGACATATCGCCAAAACCGCATCGGGTCATTATCGGCGGTATCGATTGATAGCCATGCGACCGAGTCATCGAATTGACTGAACCAATGACTTAGTAATGTTGTTTTGCCATAGCCTGCTGGAGCGCGTACAATCGTTATTTTTTTTGAATCATAGTGTAGTAAATCAAATAACCGTTGTCGTTCAACGGCTTCTAATGCGACACGTGGCACGGTTATTTTCGAATTCAAACAAACCATTTCCATCAGTCATGACTTCCTCTCTACTAGCTTGTAATTCTATACTACTATATCTCGACTTAGTTATCATTGAATTGGGAATATTCCTTGAGCCCTCTGGTGTTAGGGGATGAGTGATTGGAGGCGGGGAATCAATATGCGTAAGTGCCTTTTTTAATAGAAATGAAATAATAAGGAATAAATAGATTAGTCATTTCAGATAAATATGAATGGTTGTCGAAAAATGATGATGAATTCCTATAGTTCAATCTAAATAAAACGGCCCTATACTCGTAGATTGAGTATAGGGCCGTTTATGGTGTTATAGTACTTCAATCGATTCAATAGTGAAGATCATTTGAATTGGTTCTTTCAAATGGATGCCGTTTTTATTTTTCAGTTTGCTTGTAATGTATAACGTGTACGTTCCATCTATATAATTTTCAGTAGGCGGTTGGATGAAGATATTGCTACCTTCACTTGTAAAAGTGGAAGGGATAGGGTTGCCTTCAGCGTCAACGATATACAAAGCATCTTGTACTGTTGATATCTCTACTTCGTGTGATAACTTGACCGTCCATACTTTCGTCGGCTCAAAGGTACCTTCTTTGACAATGACCTTATAAGGAATGTCACTCCGTTGGATAGTGAGTGAGTTGTTCGTGACAATGTTGTAACCATTTGTCAGTGCTGCGTTGTGAATCATCAAGCCAAGGTCATAGTCCTGTTCTAATCGTGTACCATCAAAAGCTAATGTTATTTCGGTTTGTGATGAGCTAATTCGTTGCACTTCACGAATCGTCAAGCCAGCCGGTGCGTTTTGTAGTGTGAAGTACTCGGGTGCTAAGGACATCATGAAGTTGGTATCGGAAACATTGACCGTGATGGTGCTGCCATCTAGTTGTTCTTCTGTTAATGTTTGATTGGCCATTAGGGTTGATTGGATGTTGATCGGCGGTGGTGTTGGCCTTGGGCGAACAATGACGTTCACTTCAGCGATTACGCCATCAGGGTTTCCAATCTGTGTATCCAGCTGCCCCTGGAAGCGATAAGTACCAGCTTTTCGACTGTTATAGGCAGGCGTCCCACCGTCCCAATTTACGGATACATTTTCGGTTGTTTTGTCAGTTAATGTGACAGCGATAGTTGATGGTAGGCTGACACGCGTTAAATCCGTCCCATTTTGCACGCGGATATCGGCAATTTGTGCGACTTCGGCTACAATTGCCGGACTTACAATTATCTTTATCTCCGCCGTAATTTTTTGTGGATTCATCACGCCTGGTGGTAGCGTTAAATCCCCTGTAAATTCATAGTCTCCAGGTGTGTTAGCATCAAATATTGGGTCACCGCTATCCCATACTACAGGTAGACTCGTTGTTGTCATGTCATTTAACGATACGTCAACGTTCAGTGGTAGGTGGACGCTAGCGTTGTCTGCACTTACTGGGACATGGATATCAGTAATTAAGTGTACATAATCGATCGTAGTATTACTCCCAAATGTAAGCACTCGGTCGGCCATAAAAGGGATCATCCAAATATTTTCTCCGTCATACACACCACCCAAAAATGCATTATTTCCTTTTGCAAATCCAGTTGGCCAATTATTGTGGCTGGTCATTACCCCTGTGCTTGCATTCACTTTTACTAATGAGCTAGAGTTAGATGGAATCATCCAAATATTTTCACCATCAAACACACCACCAGCAAAACTTCCACTACCTTTAGTAAATCCTTCTGGCCAGTTGGCATAACCTGTCGTGTCCCCAGTTGTCGTATCAATCTTTAAAACGTGAGTAGCATTAGAAGGGATGAGCCAAATATTCGTACCATCAAACGTGCCTCCCGAAAACGCGTCGGCACTTTTTGTGAATCCGCTTGGCCAATTATTATATCCTGTCATGTCCCCAGTTGATGGATCAATTTTGATAAGTCGATCTGCATTATTAGGTATTAACCATATATCAGTCCCATCAAAGATAGACCCATAAAAGGGGTAAGAGCCAAGAATTGTTCCATTTGGCCAGCTGCTATATGCCGCCATTTCTCCTGTACGTGTATCAAGCTTAATAAGACGACTACCAGAATAAGGAGTAAGCCAAATATGTGTACCGTCAAATGACCCTCCGACAAACTGATCACTACCCCGAGAGCCCTCTGGCCAATTACTGTAACCTGTCATCTCTCCGGTAGTCCCATTCACTTGTATTACCTGGTTTTCGATAAATGGAATTAGCCATAAATCAGTCCCATCAAAGATAGCTCCAGCAAAGGCGTTACTCCCTTTTGTAAAACCAGCTGGCCAATTATTATACGCTGTCATCTCCCCTGTCGTTGAGTTAATTTTCACCAAATGATCAGCATTATAAGGAATCATCCAAACATTTTCACCATCAAAGACGCCCCCTGCAAAGGAGGATGATCCCTTTGTGAACTCACTCGGCCAATTTTGATAGTCGGTAAACGTTGTACCTTCCACTCCGTTTACTCTCATTTGAATATGACTAGATCCTATACCATCCTGGGAAAAGGGAGTAGTTATAGCTGCAAAAGCAGATGGAGCACCGCCCCCATTTTCTGATATATTACCAAGTGTCATTAAAACAATCGCCATTAAAGCAATTATTATTTTTTTAGTTGTTTCCATCTTTATTTCCCCTTTCTTATTTAGACTTCAAAAATAAATATGGAACATGGCCGTTTGTCTTCACGTCATTATATATCTGATAGGAATACTGCTTCATGGGTATGTGTGTTGGTTAGTCAGTGCCATAAAGTGGTATGAAATACAATAACCTTTAGTTTAAGATATTATAAATAATTGGACTATTGACAAATGTTAATAGTCCGGAAATTTTTTAGTTAAAAGCCATCTGTTTTATTGGAATCCATCATCAAATATGACTAGTGGTATACTATATAATTTGAACTAAAGAATCCTATTAAAGCCGCTTGGCACTAGGGGATGCCTCCCTCCTTTGTCTTATCGCTTCGGCTACCCCGGTAGTCGCCTTCGCTGGTGATTATGTCATAATCATAAATTCAACATATATAAAAGAAAGTGGGTCGGGTATGTCTGCTGTGGATTGGAATATGAAAAATTTCATGAAAGGTGCGTCGATCCTGACGATTTCGGCAATCATTGTGAAGTTGCTTGGTGCGGTGTATCGAGTGCCGTTTCAAAACCTAGTGGGCGATAAAGGATTTTACATTTACCAACAGGTGTATCCGTTTATCGGAATTTTTATTGTGTGGACGTCGTATGGTTTCGCGGTAGCGGTGTCGAAATTGCTGGCAGGCAGTGCGAGTCGTGGCGAGGCGAAGGCGATGATGCGAGTGGCGTTTAGCTATTTGCTTGTGCTGTCGTTAACGTTTTTTGTGGTGTTGACGGTTTTTGCACCATTTTTTGCACGTGCGATGGGAGATCCGGAGCTAGTGACATTATTGCGTGCAGGCGCTTATATTGTGTTGGTCATGCCGGCGCTTGCGGTATTGAAGGGTTCATTTCAATCGGAAGGGCGGATGGTGCCTGTCGCGGTGTCGGGCGTTGGTGAGCAGGCATTTCGTGTCGTGGTCATTTTAGTTGGGACATGGATTGCCGTGCGTGCAGGTGCTTCGTTGTACGTAGCTGGCGAGGTGGCGATGTGGGGGGCGGTTGTTGGGGAAACGGCGGGTGTTGTGATTTTGGCACTGTATTTCCGTAATACGTTTAAAGGCCCTTTGGAAAAAGTAGATACATGGGGCGTCGTCAAAGAGTTGACGGTGGTTAGTTTGAGTGTCAGCGCCAGTTCGCTCATTCTTCTACTGTTTCAGCTTGTCGATTCATTTACCGTTTACAATATTCTGCTGACAAATGGTTTTGCGCAGGATGCTGCAATGGAGATGAAAGGTGTTTATGACCGCGGGCAGCCGCTCGTGCAAATGGGTATTCTGATTGCATCGACATTGGCACTTGCCATCGTGCCTCTCATTGCGCATCACTCGACGAAAAAGGCGGGGCAGGGGGCTTTGCCTTTCATCCGCCTGACGTTCCGGACGGCATTTTTGTTTGGTTGGGCAGCTGCGGCAGGACTCGCACTTGTGTTGCCTTATGTCAATGAAATGCTTTTTGAAACACGTGCGGGGTCTGTTGCACTGATTATTTTCTCACTACAAATCTTTTGGCTGTCATTGATTTTACCGCTCACCGCTATTTTGCAAGGAGCAGGAAAAGTGAAAATCCCGACGTTGTTACTGATGGGTGGATTGGTTATAAAAGTGATTGCCAATCAGTTACTGGTTCCTCTATGGGACGTCACGGGGGCGTCGATTGCAGGCAATATCGGTTTCGCGGTCATTACACTAGGACTCGTTCTGTATTTTAAAAAGGTCTATCCTATTCAGCTTGCACCTCGCCGATTTTACGGTTGGGTCATGGGGGCAACTGCACTGATGATTGCAGTTGTTTTACCATGGATGGTCGTGGCGGATGGGCTTTTATTCGCTGGGTTATCAAGTCGAATGGGGGCGACAGTCATTGCGCTGACAGCTGTTACACTAGGTGCGTCCGTTTTCCTGCTCGTTATTATGAAATCGCGTATAATGGCAGAGAAGGAATGGTATCTCTTGCCGTTCGGCAAACGTTTAGCTACATTGCAATTACGACTGAATCAGAGAAAAGGTGACTAATATGCATCCATTAACAATTATCGGTCTCGGTGCAGGCGATTTAGACCAACTCGCCCTCGGGACCTATCGGCAACTAAAAGCAGCAACTACCATCGTTGCACGCACAGACCAACACCCCGCGATTGTGGAATTAAGAGCTGAGGGAGTCATGCTGACAAGCTTCGATGCGATTTATGAAAAACATGATGCATTCGAGTTAGTGTACGAAGAAATTGTTGAGGAGCTACTGGTAATGTGTGCCGAACAACCGGTTACGTATGTTGTGCCGGGGCATCCGTTAGTGGCAGAACGGACGGTACAACTATTAGTAGAAAAAGAACGGGCAGGCATTGTCGAGCTGAATATTGCCGGGGGAAATAGTTTTCTAGACCCGATTTTCGCGGCGCTACGCATTGATCCAATCGAGGGTTTTCAACTGCTCGACGGTACAGATATGAAACGCGATGATGTACAGATGACGCAGCATGTCCTGATTGGACAAGTGTATGATGCGTTTGTGGCGTCTGAAGTGAAGCTATCATTGATGGAGAAATATGCATACGACCATCCCGTAACGATTGTGACGGCAGCGGGCTCTACAGGCGAAAAACTAAGTACAGTTCCGTTATTTGAGCTGGATCATGTAACAACAATCGATAACTTGACGACAGTCTACGTTCCGCCTGTGCTCGAACGCGAAGGGCGATTGAAGGATTGGTCGACGTTCCGTGAAATCATCGCTGCATTACGTGCGCCTGATGGCTGTCCTTGGGATCGTGAACAGACACATGCATCGTTGAAACGCTATTTAATAGAGGAAGCACACGAACTACTCGAAGCAATTGAGCAACAGGATGATGATGCGGTCATTGAAGAGCTCGGTGACGTGTTGCTACAAGTGTTCCTACATGCACAAATTGGCGAAGACGATGGCTATTTTGCGATGGAGGACATTTTGGAGTCTGTTGGTGCGAAAATGATTCGCCGCCATCCACATGTTTTTGGTGATAAAAGCGTAGAGAACTCGGAAGAAGTGTTGCTAAATTGGCAGGATATTAAAAAAAGTGAGAAGCCACAGGTGGAATCGTTGCTGGACGGGCAAGATCGATATTCATCTGCATTGTTAACGTCCTTTAATTATCAAAAAGAGGCGGCGAAAGTTGGCTTTGATTGGCCGACGATTGACGGTGCTTTGGATAAGTTTACAGAGGAATGGCAGGAATTCCAGGAAGAAGTGAAGAATGGTACAAAAGAAAGCCAAACAGACGAACTTGGTGACGTGCTGTTCACCATCGTCAATATCTCCCGGTTTCTCAAGCTATCCCCGGAAGAAGCAATGGTCCACGCCAACCACAAGTTCCGTTCACGGTTTTCATTCGTCGAAACAAGTGTCAAAGAAGGTCGGGGTGAATTTGCCGACTATACACTCGACGAACTCGAAGCATTTTGGCAATTAGCGAAAGGTAGGGAACAACAATGAGACTCGATAAATTCTTAAAAGTATCCCGTCTAATCAAACGACGGACATTAGCAAAGCAAGTAGCCGACCAAGGTCGCATTACCATCAATGGCAAGGTGGCAAAGGCTTCTTCGGTTGTGAAAGAAAGTGATGAATTAGCGATCCGTTTTGGTCAAAAGATTGTCACGGTAAAGATCAACTTATTGAAAGAATCAACGAAAAAAGAAGACGCAGCTTCGATGTATACGATTTTGAAAGAAGAGAAGCTGGAAAAAGTGGAACTAGAATTTGTGGATGATGAGGATTGAGTTTGTAAATAAAGTGTAGGGATGCGACAATGGCGCATCCCTACACTTTTGGTTGGATTCTAATCAATATTCGAATGGAAACTTATATCCAAATGAATAGAACAACATGGATATTAGTGTTAATACAAAAGACCATCTCAGAGTCATTCCAATAATTTCTTTGTGATGAGTTTTTGGATCCCCTTTTTTTGTAGTAATTCTATCAAAATAAAGGGAGCTAAGCAATACTAACACAAAGAAAAGATAATACCCCACTGTATAGTAATACCACAATACAATTCACCTGCTTATCTACATATTAAATATTAATATGTAATGGATGATAATTTAAATTGAAGATCTTTAACGAGAAAATTACTAACTAGAATTCTTATACTCCAAATCCCTTGCCTCATAGTAGATGGATCTATTTTTAAATGTGGATTCAAAGTAATCTTAGTTTCACCTTCATCAATTTCCAATAGTTTATCCATTACATAATAAGTTTCTTGTGGACTAATCCATTCAATAGTAATTATATGTATTTTTTTCTTAAGGTATTTATTAAAAGCAATGTCTAATTGTAAAGATATATCAGGGTCATTAAGAAAAACAGTAGGTAAATAATTACTTAAAACAGCCTTGTTATTTATTTTACAATTCACTATGAATTTATCCTCTATTAGTTTCGGTTGTTTTTTATAAACTGAATAATAAATATTACCATCTATATAAATATTCGGGTTGTTAGGGTCTAAAAAATAATTATCGTTTTTACCAAAATAATACAACGTATTATTAGGCATATCCTGAATATCTATCACCCAGCAGTTTCTTTCTTCATTATACAAACAATCTTCCGAAATTAATCTTTCTTGATCCATATAATAAATTTTTAGTTTTTTCAAACTTTCAGATAAAAAAAGGGAAAAAGAAACTATCTTTACCACCATGCCCTTTCTTGTCCCAGACGATAACCAAAATTCACCCCAACAGATACCGCTAATCCCACGCCGGTACCTTTTACTGCTGCTGAGGCTACTTTTGCTCCAATATTTTTAGTAACAGGTAATTTAAGATCTTTAACATTATTGAGGTGTGAGTTTACTTTGTTTTGATTAATTGTACTTGTAGCCTTACTTGCGGCGTTACTTGCTCCGCCAATTGCACTAGCGGCAGCAGTAACAGGCCAAATTTGATCCTTAACAGTTTTTTTTGCAGCATTTTGAATACTAGAAGTCCAACTCATAAAAAATTCCCCCTCTAATCATATAATTGTTTAGTCCAACATGTCAGCATGTTATGTTTCTTCCTGTTTTGTTACGTGTAAAAATGAATCCTAAGCCAGTTTTTGATGTTTATAAATCCTGATAACTATCAAATCAGGATTAGGATAAAGAAAAACTCTTATTACAGCAGCTGCTTACAAATAACCTTAGCACGGGGCTCGAAACTTTACACCGCAAATTTCCCGCAATTAGAATTGCGGACTTCCGCAACAATCCCGCAATTAAACATTGCGGGGGCCGTCATTCATTCTGGATTGAAGTGAATTCCATGCGGAAGTGAAGAATGGTACAAAAGAAAGCCAAACAGACGAACTTGGTGATGTGCTGTTTACCATCGTTAATATCTCCCGGTTTCTCAAGTTATCACCGGAAGAAGCGATGGTCCACGCCAATCACAAGTTCCGTTCACGGTTTTCATTCGTCGAAACGAGTGTTAAAGAAGGTCGGGGCGAGTTTGCCGACTATACACTCGACGAACTTGAAGCATTTTGGCAATTAGCGAAAGGTAGGGAACAACAATGAGACTCGATAAATTCTTAAAAGTATCCCGTCTAATTAAATGACGGACACTCGCAAAATAAGTAGCTGACCAAGGTCGTATTACCATTAATGGCAAGGTGGAAAAAGTCTCTTCAGTCGTCAAAGAAAGCGATGAATTGGCGATCCGTTTCGGTCAAAAGATTGTCACGGTAAAAATCAATTTATTGAAAGAATCAACGAAAAAAGAAGACGCAGCTTCGATGTATATGATTTTGAAAGAAGAGAAGCTGGAAAAAGTGGAATTGGAATTTGTGGATGATGAAGATTGAGTTTGTAAACAAAGTGTAGGGATGCGACAATGGCGCATCCCTACATATTTTGTTGGATTCTAATCATTATTCAAATGGAAACTTATATCCAAATGAATAAAATAACATAAAAATTAGTGTAGCTATAGCTGAAACTATCAATGCTATTTTAGTGATTAGTTTGTGAGAAGTTTTCGGTGCTCCCTTTACGGACGATCTTGTTGCATATAAAGAACTATAAGCAGCTATGATAAAAAGAAGATAATATCCTAATGCGTGGTAATACCAAATTATTATTCACCTACCTAAGTTGAATATGTAGTTGAAGATAACTTAAATTCAAGTTCTTTAACAAGAACATTGCTAATTAATATTCTTGCATTCCAAATACCAAGTTTCATAGTAGAAGGATCTATTTTTAAATGAGGATTTACACTAATTTTAGTTTCTCCCTTAGGAACTTCCAAATAGTTGTCCATTATATAATATGTTTCTTTTGGACCAATCCATTCTATAGTTATTATATGAGAGTTTTTATAACTATATTTATTAAATATCATATCTAATTTTAATGATATAAAAGATTCATTTAAAAAAACTGTTGGTATACTATGATGTAGGATTATTTTATTGTTTATAGAACAATTTACCGATATAATTTCTTTTTCTATTTTTATTTTATCGCCATAGACTGAATAACACATATTTCCTTCGGTTTTAAGAGCTGGATTATTTGGATCTAAAAAGTAATTATCATTTTTTTTGAAGAAATAAAGTGAATTAATAGATATATCATCAACATGAACTTCCCAGTGTTTTTTTTCTATATTATAAAAACATTCTTTTGTAAATAATTTTTTTTCTTTTAAATAACAAATACTAAGGTTTTTAATTTTCGAAGAAATATTAAGTTCAAATGAAGCTATTTTTACCACCATGCTCTTTCTTGTCCTAAACGATAACCGAAATTTACTCCGACAGATACTGCAAAACCTATACCGGTTCCTTTTACTGCTGTAGAAGCTACAGCTTTTCCAACATTTGCAACTGGTAATTTAACATTACTAATATTGGAAACATGATTACTAACTTTGTTTTTATTTATTGCATTTGCTGCCGCACCTGCACCACCAATAGCGCTAGTAGCAATAGTAACAGGCCAAATTTGATCCTGTACTGTCTGTTTTGCAGCATTTTGAATACTAGAAGCCCAACCCATAAAAATTTCCCCTCTCTAATCATATAATTGTTAAGTCCAACATGCCAGCACGTTATATTTCTTCCTGTTTTGTTACGTGTAAAAATGAATCCTAAGCCAGTTTTTGATGTTTATAAATCCTGATAACTATCAAATCAGGATTAGGATAAAGAAAAACTCATATTACAGCAGCTGCTTACAAATAACCTTAGCACGAGACTCGAAACTTTCCACCGCAAATTTCCCGCAATAATCCCGCAACTAGAATTGCGGACTTCCGCAATCTTAGTTGTAGGGTCCACCACTTTATCTAAATTGAAGTACGAATAAAATATAGTATTTTGAAAAAGCGAGAAGCCGCAGGTAGAATCGTTGTTGGACGGGCAAGATTGATACTCATCTGCCCTGTTAACGTCCTTTAATTATCAAAAAGGGGCGGCGAAAGTTGGCTTTGATTGGCCGGCAATTGATGTACTTTAGATAAGTTTGTGGAGGAATGGAAGGAATTTCATGAAGAAGTGAAGAATGGTACTAAAGAAAGCCAAACAGACAAACTCGGTGACGTGCTATTTACCATCGTCAATATCTCCCGGTTTCTCAAGCTATCCCTGGAAGAAGCGATGGTCCACGCCAACCATAAGTTTCGTTCGCGGTTTTCATTCATCTAAACAAGTGTCAAAGAAGGTCGTGGCGAATTTGCCGATTACACACTCGACGAACTTGAAGCGTTTTGGCAATTAGCGAAAGGTAGGGAACAACAATGAGACTCGATAAATTTTTAAAAGTATCCCGTCTAATTAAACGACGGACATTGGCAAAACAAGTAGCCGACCAAGGCCGCATTACCATTAATGACAAAGTGGCAAAAGCCTCTTCTGTCGTCAAAGAAAGTGATGAATTGGCGATTCGTTTCGGGCAAAAGATCGTCACGGTGAAAATCAATGTATTGAAAGAATCAACGAAAAAAGAAGATGCAGCTTCGATGTATACGATTTTAAGAGAAGAGAAGCTGGAAAAAGTGGAAATAGAATTTGTGGATGATGAAGCTTGATTTTGTAAACTGGGCGCTACGTGAATCAATTTCATAATAGGACAATTAGCCTTACAATCCGAACAAGGTTGATTTGTGCTTCAGGCGGACGCTTTCCGCGAATTGTAGCGGTGCCTGGCTCCCGCCTATTTAAAGAAAGCACCCAGAAATATCTGACTATGATAGGTTTAAACCAATTTATTCCCTTCTACATTAATTTCAATCCCTCACTGTAGAGGAGTTAGAATCCAGAATGATTGACCGAAGTGATGTCGGCTACCAACGATATTTAGGCGACATGCTTTTACGGATTGCTTACCATGATGCAGTCCATGCAGGTCAATTTTTACAATACTTAAGAATGGTTGGATTGGAAAGACCCATGATCTGGGACTGAATTTGAAAAGTGTCGCAACAAAGAAAGAAGACGCGGCTTCGGTGTATACGATTTTAAAAGAAAAGAAAGAGGTCACCCGAAGGTGACCTCTTTCTAAATGCCGTAAAGGCTGTATACAAAAAATCTTAAAGGCCGCAGTTGAGATTACTCTCAAAGGGCAGTATTAGTATATGCTATATTTTTTATTGTAAACCCTTTAAAACACTAAGTCAATAAATTAGTCAGTCACTACATCAATTTACGTTTCATAGTAGGGCTAACGTATCTTTCGATTATTTTCCGATCAATCTCATCTAGTTGATCATTAGTTAAATTATATATTGGACCTGGCTTAATACGCATTTTACTAATTGTTGTAATTTGACCAAGCAAAGCTTCTGCTTCATTTTCATTTAGCTTTTCTATAACTCCTAGAAATGCATCATTACGATGTGTTTTCTCCCCTTCTTTTAACGAGGATAAGGGGACAATTACCAAGGTGCGGGCCGATTTAGCGTCATTTTGAATAACAACCACCCAATGAAGACCACCATACTCCGCGCCAACACGAAATCCAAAATCAACATGAATGACCATCCCGCGTTTATATACTATATGTTTCGAATAGTCATAAGTAGCCTCATTCTTTAAAAAACTATTATGTCGAGGCAGCCAATTAACAAACATGTTTTTTCTCTTCTCCCCCAATGCCAAAACAATTTGTTCAAGTTCATCTAATTTTTCTTTTAAATATTTTTGTAATCTCATTTTATCGACTCCCTTTACACTGGCATGCTGATTCTTTTAAGATACCATTATATTGACAAGGTTTCTGCTCTATCGTTCAAATATTTATTCATCTGCGCTGTTCTCGGTTTTCATTCGTCGAAACAAGTGTCAAAGAAGGTCGGGGAGAATTTGTCGACTATACACTCGACGAACTTGAAGCATTTTGGCAATTAGCGAAAGGTAGGGAACAACAATGAGACTCGATAAATTCTTAAAAGTATCCCGTTTGATCAAACGACGGACACTCGCAAAACAAGTAGCCGACCAAGGCCGTATTACGATTAATGACAAAGTGGCAAAAGCCTCCTCTGTCGTCAAAGAAAGCGATGAATTGGCGATCCGTTTCGGTCAAAAGATTGTCACGGTGAAGATCAATTTATTGAAAGAATCAACGAAAAAAGAAGACGCAGCTTCGATGTATACGATTTTAAAAGAAGAGAAGTTGGAAAAAGTGGAGTTGGAATTTGTGGATGATGAAGATTGATTTTGTAAGCTGAGCGCTATGTGTGGGGATGCGACTTTATAGCATCCCCACACATTTTTTCGATAATTTTTGGTGTTTATTCATCAATTGCTCTCCAAAAATGTGGATACACTACGTAGCTGCCGATTCCTCGTGTTATGTCAACTAGAAGCACATGCTGCATACACACTTGAATTAAAGAAGTAGATGTATTTAAGTTCACTCAAAAATATTAATCTAACACAATGGAAATATGAGGATAAAAAAACAAAGCTATTGCAAAAGAAATGGGGTGCTGGGATTAAGCGAATTCAGCAATTGCACGCGGCACAAGGGGCTTAAGAAGGAGGAGAAAAGGCATTGACAAATTGTTTTTTCTCCTCCTTCTTCTACCTAAATGCCCAATTAATCCAAAAAACAACAATTTCCCAAAAAGGTATGGTAATGTTTAGTTATTGGAAATTAAATGGAGGAGGAATTTGATGTTTAATAAAATTTTTAAAGTACTCACTGTAGGATTTTGTTTTATGTTTTTCATTTCATTTGGAATAGTACAACCTGTTAATGCATTGGGTTGGCACGAAAAAGATTTTAGTTCTGATTTTAATTCGGGCTTAGAGATTTACACTCCAGAAGTACTTGATAGTGGGTTAGAAATTATTAAAGACGAACAAAATGAAATGATATATCGCACAGTAGAAAATAAAATAGATTTTGAGTATCATGAAAAAACTGTTGGCGATATCATTTACACTAAAAAGTATAAAATTAATAGTCATGGAAAAGTACTAGTAGAAGATTATGAAACTAGTATTGATTTAAATGGCGATATATTAACACTAAATATATTTGACGGCATGGATAAAAGTACAGAACAAGTTGAATTAAATCTGGGAGAAAATAATGATTTAGACCCCAATATTGAAGCTATGGCGAGATGCAGCGAAATCTGGCCATCTGGTTATACTGGTAAAACGATTTCAAAGTTATCAGGACATTCCTATGCTAGAAATTACAAAATTAATAAAGGGATTTCTAGAGTGGGAACTTTGGATATAATCGTAGATCTTCCTGATAAGAATTTTGATGAATATGCAAAGCTTGTTGATAGTTTAGTTACTCAAGAAAAAAATGCTGTAATTAATACTATTGGGGTTGGGGCGATAGACCAGATTATTAAAGCCTCTAAAAAAGGTGTTAGCCTATCTACTTTTAAAGTTATTTTGAAAAATGTACTTAAAACTGTTCCAGGTGCTGGAGCTGTAGCTACGTTATATTCATACTTTAATACTATTCATAAAGCAAATGTAGCTAGAGATAATATTAACGGAAGGCGAACCCATCTTGGTTGGAATTGCTAAATGAAGAAAAGAATACTAATTTCTTTGTGTGTTGTATTTATACTAATCCAGATATTCTTTATAGTGAATAACTATATAAATGAAATCCCTATCGCGACGAATGTAGTTCTACTATTAGGGTTCTTAGGGACTTTGTATTTTGTCGGGGGGAAAGATAATGTAAAAAAATGATTGAACAAATGGGTTGATAACAGCGGAAACTGTTATCAACCCATTTTGAGTTTTTTAGTATGATCTGAACAAGTTGTTTAACGTAGCGTTTGTCAATGTCTTTCCGCGGTAGCGGAGCGGAAAGACATTGACAAACTGATTGCACCCGAACCCTCTTGGCACTGAAACAAACCACGTTTGTCTCTGCCTACCGGCGAGGGTTTGGGCAAAGCCCAACTGGCGTGCGAAAAAGATAGCGAACGTCAGTTATTTTGAACTGCTCGGCTTTCTTGATTTCAAGAAAGCCGAGCGTGTGAAGGCGTGTGCGGAAGTTTTGGAATACAAAATGGACAGGCAGACTTTAGAAAGTAAATTGTTTAAAGTGTGGTTCTGTAAGTCGCCGTTATGTCCAATGTGTAATTGGAGGAAGTCGATGAAACACAAACCGACATGTCAATGGCTGTTCCTTACTCTTTCGGTGAAAAACGTGTATGACGGTGAAGAGTTAGATCAAAGTTTAAGAGTTATGAATCTAACAAAATGCAAATATGTTAGATTCATAAGAACAGCTAAACCTTTGATACAAAAGGGTTTAGGCTGTTTTTGTTAGGTCTGTTTTTTTCTTATATCATTTGAATCTAACATAGTGCATGCTGGGATCGACGTAAGTTAGATTGGAAGGACCTAGAAATATCGGGACGCATTCCCTTCGGAAAACGTTCGGCTACCATCAGATAAAGAGAGGGACCGATATTACGCACTTGATGAAGATGTTCAGTCATAGCTCTGAATTCGAGAACTAATGATTGTTGATTTCCAGTTTTGAGAGAGGGGCTGGTAGCATTTGTAAAGCTACAATTTTGGCTGCTGAAGCCTTCCCTATTAGTATTTCTATTTTTATTTTAAGAAAGTAAAGAAGGAACAGATTGTACAATGTGCGAGAGTGCCCGAAATTGTATCTTCGGGCACTTACACTCCCTATAAAAGTTCCTCAATTCTTTTCTTTCAAAGCAAAAACACCTGCATTTTTCACTTAATCATTGTAGGTACGTGACAGGCAACCACTCACAACAAGATGACCGAAAAAGGTATGGCTAGAAGTGACAAAGTCGCTTCTAGCCATACTTGCTCTACCGGGGAGGAATGAACTGCAATTCCTCCTCGGTAATTATGTCGCGAATAGCTCGCCGAAAGCGAACCGGAAATGATTCAGTGAAAATAGGATTTTTCAATCCCTTCTCACCGGTATTTTATGCAAGTAAAAAGTTCATCAATAGATATGAACTTAACCAACATGACAGAGAAATTCTCCTGTCATGTTTTTTTAGTCATTAGCATAAGATGACTGTGAACATACAAGCAAAGGGGGAAGTATCATATGCAATTCCAAACGGACAGTCCTACGTACACAATCCCATCAGGTGAACATGTCGTAACAATGCGCAACAGAAAAAGGATGGATATTACATCGGTAAAATCAATCGACCGCTTTGATCAGGAGGAATTTCTGATTCGGACATCACAAGGATTGCTGCAAATACGCGGAGAGGAGCTACGCATCGTCCATCTCGATGTCGATAAAGGACTTCTCACATTGGAGGGAACGGTTGCCAATATCCAATACGATGAAGAAGAAACAGGTTCGCGGAACTTCCTCCATAAATTGTTTGGATGAGTCTATCCGTTCAGTTTCTTAGCCTGCTTGCAATGATTGGGACAGGTATTGTTGCTGGAGCATTCATGGATATGATTGGGACGGCGACTGGGCATGCTGGAAAGAAGTCATTCATCAGAAAGCATGCGGTTTGGTTTGAGGGGATCGGGTGGGTTATTGCTGGATGTGGAACATTTTTCATCTTGTTCCTTGTTCGGGATGGAGCGTGGCGGATGTATGACCCATTTGCCCAGATTAGTGGACTGCTACTGTATGCTAGTTTTTTTTATAAGCCATTCCGTTTACTTGGCAGAATCATTTTGCTGGTCTTCATTAAACCGTTATGGTTTATTGCTCGGCTCGTCATCTCGATTATTCGGCAAATCTTTCGTATCCTTATCAAGGCTGTTGTATTCCTTTTCACACCATTTGTTAAACTATTCCGTATCATTTCTGGAAACTTCTTTAATAAGAGAGAGAAATGAGATATAATTTATAGATTAACGAATAGTGGCGTGAAGAGAGGAAGTGCGGGACTTGGAACAAAAGCAGCAGAGAAAGTCGCCGGCAACGGTTGCAACAATTCAAACTGAATATGTCCGTTCCCAGCAAAAGAAGGCAAACCGCAAGAATGCACGGAAGGTGAAGTTGTATCGGAGACTGACAGTGTTTGCGGTGATTGTAGCCATTACCTTTGGCGGTTTAACACAGATGTTGATCAAACAGAAGCAAGTGTTGGCGGCGAAGGAACAGCAGCAAGTGGAAATGCTATCTCAGCTTGAGGTCGTGCAGGAGGAGCAAGAGATGTTGAAAAGACAGCTTGCCAAATTGGATGACGACGACTATATCGCAAAACTTGCGCGGAAAGAATATTTTTTGTCTGAAAACAACGAAATTATTTTCTCGGTCCCGGAAAATAAGAAGAAAATCGATAAAAAAGACGACGGAAAAGAGTAGTCTTATTGACACTCTTTTTTTGTTGGCTATAATGAGAGTAGGGATCTTGTATTTTAACTTGAATTAGCAGCAACCCCTTGCTAATTCAAGTTAAGCCTCCGGCGGATGTCAGGGATTTTTTAGGGGAGTTAATTGTGCGAGCACAATTAAAAATCCCGACGCAATTACACCGAGGCGTAATTGACAGGATCATTAATACGGTTGCAAGGCTTCTGAAAAGGGGCCCGCTTAAATTCTAAGGAGGAGCATTTTTTTTATGTCAATTGAAGTAGGCAGCAAGTTACAGGGTAAAATAACAGGGATCACAAACTTCGGAGCATTTGTTGAGCTACCGACGGGTGCGACAGGTCTTGTCCACATTAGTGAAGTGGCAGACAACTATGTCAAAGACATTAACGAACATTTAAAAGTAGGCGACATGGTTGAAGTGAAAGTGATGAATGTCGGAACAGACGGCAAAATTGGCTTGTCGATTCGTAAAGCGAAGCCTGAGTCTGAGCAACGTCCGGAACGTCCACAGCGCCCTCAACGTCCTCGCCAAGGTGGTCGTCCTAGCCCAGTGGATCGCCCAGAGAATTTTGAAACAAAAATGGCGAAGTTCATGAAAGATAGTGAAGAACGTCTCTCGACTTTGAAGAGAGCGACAGAATCGAAACGCGGTGGCCGCGGCGCAAGAAGAGGATAACTTGCTAGCTGTTTCAATTCAAGAAAAAATGTACGATAGATAGAAAAAGCGACGTACAGAGGGATATTCCCTTTGTACGTCGCTTTTTTAGGTGAGTAGTTTGGCAAGCTAGTGTCTAGCTCCGGGCGCCAGCCGCTCGAGTCGCTTCAATCTTTCTGATAAAGGCAAAGAGCGCCTTTATCGGAAAGATCTCCAGCGCTTGTCGCGTCTAGACGGCGCCCTCCGCTTTTCATTAATGGCGGCAGAGGGGATCGAACCCCCGACCTTACGGGTATGAACCGTACGCTCTAGCCAGCTGAGCTACGCCGCCGTGGTAATATGTTGTTTCTATTTCTCAGAACAACAATACTCATATTACATGCGAACTTTCATGGTGTCAACCCATCGTTGGAAAAAAGAAAAATAGTCCGTAATGAGTCGAAACATTTTGTTTTCTTGTCGTCATGAACAGACAATTTCCTGCCATTCCCCTATGTATACTGGGAGCATAGTAGACATAGGGGGAATGGGAAATGAAACTGATAGACAGCGTGACACGTCCAGTTGGTCAGCCAATTCGTATGTATGTTGGGATGATCGGTAAGCAAAAGATACACATACTCGTTGCAACCCTATTTTTGTTGGGCTCCTTTTTCTTGTCGCAAGCTGTGTTATTCGGTACGGCTGTCCCATTTTTCTTGCCGGTTTGGGCGCTAGCACGTGCACGCTTTAGAAAATATCTCGTGTGGGTGTTCGTTGGAGGGATGTTAGGCAGTGTGTTTCTAGGAATTGGACAAGCTGTTATCCACCTACTACTCATTGCTTTATTCAATGCGGTTGTTAGGTTTCCGTTCGTCCGAAAATCGGTGCCGTTGACAGTGGCTGGTTGTCTCATCGTTGTACAAGTGTTGTGGCAGTTTGTCATGTATGCGGGATCACCGCCTGTGAATGTGCAATTATCTATCGGCTTTGAAGCGATACTTGCATTGATCATGACATTTTTTCTGTTTATTGCATTTCCACCTGTAGACCGGATTTTTTTTGGCAAATGGACACCTGAACGACTAGCTGCTGCTTGTTTGGTTGGAGCGATGGCGACAACAGGAATGAGTGGCATCATGCTGGGGCATGTATCGGTTGCTGGAACACTCATTCATCTCACCATCTTGCTGGCAGCATTAGTCGGCGGATTGCCATTTTCAACAACGATTGCGATGATTATCGCTGCGATTATAGGAATAGCAGAGTTATCGTTCACTGGCATGATGGCTGTATATGGGATGACGGGCTTTTTTGCTGGTGTACTAAGCCGCTTTGGAAAAGTAGGAATTGTAGTCGGCGGGGGCTCTGTCTCACTATTTTTCCTTCTTTATGATTTAACATTACCATTGGATAGCTCGCATTTTGTGACAATCGGCATTGCGACTGTTCTTTTCTTAGTAATCCCATCTAGTAAGCTTGAGCCGATTCGCACTGTTTTTTATCCAGATAATCAGGAGTCTACAGAAAAACGTCAAAAATGGTTGGCGGAGCGTTTGGATGAGCAATTATCCGATTTTCAACAGTTCTCCGAATTCATGTCGACACTTGTTGGTGGACGGGGTTCTTCCCGTGGAAATCAAGAAGAACCTATTCCGCAAGCGATTCCGAAGACTTGTGCCTCTTGTTTCCGTTATTCAAAATGTTGGGAAGCGCAGGATGATGATATGGCTAGGCTTCTTTTTGAATGGGAATCCACTTACTCCATGACAAAAAAAGCTTCGCGCCACCGTGTTGAGGACAAGATTAAATACAAGTGTATCCGGTTCAACGGGCTTGTGACAGAGCTTGAGGAGCAAGCGACGACTCGTTTATTAACAGGGCAGCTTCAGCATGGACGGAAAATGCTCGCTCTTCAGCTAAGAGATATGAGTACGCATCTAGATAAAATTATGAATGAAGTAAAAGAGGATTTGTCTGTTTACAAGCCTGCTGAAGATGAGATTGCCAAACGACTTCAAGAGAAAGCTATTGAGTATTTTCAAATTGATATTTTATCGGATGAACGGGGGGCGCGCCGAATTGTCTGTTGCATTCCAGAGAAAAGGTCTGATTTTGAAACGGATACGACTGTGGCAGAACGGCTCATTCTCCCAGTTCTCGAAGAGATGTATGAGGAGCCGTTTCAAGTCGCGAAATCGGTCGTGCAACAGCAGCCATTCCCACATATTCAGCTGACATTCGGTTCGGCAGTCCGTTTTTCACTCGATTATGGGATTGTTGCAACGGCAGGAAGTGAGTCGTTCCAAGCAGGAGATGCCTATGAAGTATTTCCTATTCATGATGGGCTCACGGCGGTATTGCTGTCGGATGGAATGGGGCAAGACTTGAATGCGTATCGTGAGAGTCGCAAGGTAATTCGTCTGATGCGGGAGTGCTTGGATCGTAAAATGGATCCGGAAACAGCGATGCATACGCTTCACTATATGATGTCGTTGAACGGGCTTGATGATATGTACGCAACGCTTGACTTGGCTTTGATTGATTTGCAGGATGGTCGGCTATGGTCGTGGAAAGCAGGTTCAATGAGTACGTATATTAAGCGAGGGGAGGACTTTTTAAGATTGGATAGCGAGTCTGTGCCTGTTGGGTTTCTGCCTTCCCTTTCTGTTGAGGCCAAAAATGAGCAGCTGAAAGCAGGAGATATTATTTTGATGATGACAGATGGCATGTTTAATGGTGAGATTGCGCTCGAGACACAAGAGAAAGTTTTATATGGCGCGCTAGATAAATACGGGGAAGACGACTGCGACAAAATTGCAGATCGTATTGTGAGTGAAATGGAGCGCAAGTTTGGCGCGGTGGCGGATGATCGAACGGTGTTGGTTATGAAAATCGACCACGTTCTTCCAGAGTGGTCTAGCTTCACACCTTATTCGCGAATTATTTCATAGAAAAAAGTATGCCCTCATTTCGAATTACTTGAGGTGAGGGTGTCCTATCGTTAAAATTTAGAGAAGGTAATAAATGAGGAGCTTTTGCAGATGGATACATTTAGACAGTCGATTTTCCGATTTATCAAGGACTGGTCACTGATTACACATGGAGACCGTGTGCTTGTTGCATGTTCTGGCGGCGTTGATTCAGTAGCGTTGTTACATTTTCTGGCTTCACATCGGGATAGGATGGAGATTGAAGTTGCCGCTATTCATGTCGATCATATGTTGCGGGGAGAAGAGTCGGCAGCAGATGGTGCTTTTGTTGAAGGGGTATGTGCAACATATGGCATTCCTTTTTTCGGTGGCAGTGTCCCAGTTCCTGACATGATTGAACAAAACGGTGGCAATGTACAGGCAGTATGCCGAGCTGGGAGATACGCATTATTTACGGAGATTATGCAATACCACAGATACAATGTCCTTGTCACTGCACATCATGCCGAAGATCAATTAGAAACCGTATTGATGCAAGTGGCGAAAGGTGGACAACCGTCCGGTATGCCTGTGAAGCGTGAAGTGGCGGGTGGCGTTGTTGTTCGTCCGTTCCTGCCTGTCATGAAGGCGGAGCTTTACTCGTACGTTAAGGAATATGAATTACAATTCCGCGAAGATCCGAGTAATGAAAGTGATGCCTATATGCGCAACCGTTACCGTCATCATATTGTCCCTTTTATGCTAACTGAAACCCCAGCCGCCGCCAAAAATGTAGTGAAAATGGCGGGTTGGCTTCAGCAGGACGATGATCTACTTGAAATGTTAGCGATAGAGCAGTTTGAAAGAATCGTCGAATTCACAGCAGAAGGACTCCCTGCTATTGACAGTGGTGCTTTTTCTGATATGCACCTGGCTTTACAAAGGCGGGTGATTACACTACTATTGAAGTATCTTTACGATGGGGAAAGTATACCCGTAGAATACAATTCCGCGCTAATTAGCCAGCTATTACACCACGTTACATCGCAGAATGGCAATGTGTTCATCGACCTTCCACGTGGTTATCGATTCATGAGGGCGTACAGTAAGCTGACGTTTGTTCGAGATACACAATTTGAAGAAACGGCTATTCGGAAAGTGTTTCCAAAAGGTAGCTGGACTCGTTGGGGAAATGATGTAGAGCTTTATTGGACCGAGGTGGATGATTCCAATCTGGAATTGTTCATGGGTGTAGACGACATAATGTATTTTGATCTGCCTGATACTGATTTCCCTTTATATATCAAAGGAAGGGAAGATGGGGATCGAATCTTGTTAGCAGGGATGGACCATCCGAAACGTTTGTCGAGATTGTTTATCGACGGCAAGGTGGACTTCGCTGAACGTGATCGATTACCGCTAATTGTCACAGCGCGAGGAGAGATTTGTGCCGTTCCAGGATTGCGTTATGGCGTAGCGTTTTCACGTAACAAGACAGAGCAGAGTCATTACATAGTTCTTACAAGAAAGTGTTAATCGACTTGGCTGAAGATGAATAAGGAGGAATTTCGATGTTAGAGAAAGATATCGAAGAAGTGCTAATTACAGAACAACAGATTGAAGAAAAAATCCATGAGCTTGGTGCTGTTTTGACGGAGGAATATCAAGACAAATTTCCACTTGCCATTGGTGTACTAAAAGGAGCGCTTCCTTTCATGAGCGATCTTATTAAACGCGTTGACGCATATATTGAACTTGATTTTATGGATGTATCAAGTTATGGCAATGCAACAGTATCATCGGGTGAAGTGAAAATCGTCAAGGATTTGAACACGAGTGTCGAAGGGCGCGATGTGCTCATCATTGAGGATATTATTGACAGTGGGAAAACATTAAGTTACCTCGTCGAACTGATGAAATATAGAAAAGCAAACTCCATTAAAATTGTTACGCTATTGGATAAGCCGACAGGTCGAAAAGTAGATTTAAAAGCGGACTATGTTGGCTTTATTGTGCCGGACGCTTTCGTTGTTGGGTACGGGCTTGATTATGCAGAAAAATACAGAAACTTACCTTACATTGGCGTGTTGAAAAAGGAAATCTATTCTTTTTAAGCTTTCCGAGAAACTATCTCCCGAATAAGGCATTTTCTTTGTAGGTTGAATCAGACCTATGATAAGATTTACACTAGTTTTCTGTTTGAATGAAATGAGGAGGCTTGGGATGAATCGAATACTTCGATACTTTCTATTATACGGACTAATTTTCCTAGCAATTATGGGGATATTCAGTTCACTAAACAAAACAAATCCGAATACGCAAGAAATTCGGTACGATGAATTAATTACAGCGTTGGAAAAAGGTGAAGTAAGGTCATTAACTTTGCAACCAGTTCAACTTGTTCTTCAAGTTAAAGGTGAAATGGAAGGTTATGAGAAGGGCGAAACCTTCATCACAAACACTTTAAACGGCAATGGTATTCAGGAGAAAATCCAATCGCTTGCCGGAGAAACCAAAACAGAAATTGAAATTTTGCCAGCACCTGCAACGAGCGCATGGGTATCCTTCTTTACAGGGCTTGTGCCGTTCATCATCATCTTTATCTTGTTCTTCTTCTTGTTGAATCAAGCACAAGGTGGCGGCGGTGGCCGTGTCATGAATTTCGGTAAAAGTAAGGCGAAGCTGCATACGGATGACAAGAAAAAAGTTCGGTTTACAGATGTGGCCGGAGCAGACGAAGAAAAGGCGGAGCTTGTGGAAGTTGTTGACTTCCTAAAAGATTCACGTAAATTCGTTGAAGTTGGCGCACGTATTCCGAAAGGGATTCTACTAGTAGGTCCTCCAGGTACGGGTAAAACATTGCTAGCACGTGCAGTTGCAGGTGAAGCGGGTGTACCATTCTTCTCCATCTCAGGTTCTGACTTCGTAGAAATGTTCGTAGGTGTCGGGGCATCCCGTGTACGTGACCTATTCGAAAATGCGAAAAAGAATGCACCATGTATTATTTTCATCGATGAAATCGACGCGGTCGGTCGCCAACGTGGTGCTGGTCTTGGCGGTGGACACGATGAGCGTGAACAAACGTTGAACCAACTCCTTGTTGAAATGGATGGTTTTGGTGAAAATGAAGGCATTATCATTGTGGCGGCGACAAACCGTCCAGATATCCTTGACCCAGCACTTCTTCGTCCAGGGCGTTTTGACCGTCAAATTACAGTTGGTCGTCCGGATGTTAAAGGAAGAGAAGCTGTATTACAAGTGCATGCGCGTAACAAGCCGCTTGATGACACTGTTAACTTGAAGGCACTTGCACAACGTACACCAGGATTTTCTGGTGCGGATCTTGAAAACTTGCTAAACGAAGCAGCGCTTGTTGCGGCGAGACGTAGTAAATTGAAAATTGACATGTCAGATATCGACGAGGCAACAGATCGTGTTATTGCAGGTCCTGCGAAGACGAGCCGTGTCATTTCGAAAAAAGAACGCAATATCGTTGCGTTCCATGAAGCGGGTCACGTTGTTGTTGGGCTTATGCTTGACGATGCGGAAATCGTTCATAAAGTAACCATCGTTCCACGTGGGCAGGCAGGCGGTTACGCAGTTATGCTTCCGAAAGAGGATCGTTACTTCATGACTAAGCCAGAACTTTTGGATAAGATTTCAGGACTTCTTGGTGGTCGTGTAGCTGAAGAAATCGTTCTTGGTGAAGTTTCTACGGGAGCTCACAATGATTTCCAGCGTGCAACAGGTATCGCGCGCTCGATGGTTACAGAATACGGGATGAGTGATAAGCTTGGGCCGATGCAATTCGGTCAGTCTCAAGGGCAAGTATTCCTTGGACGTGACTTTAACTCTGAACAAAATTATTCTGAGTCGATTGCCTATGAAATTGACCAAGAAATGCAACGTATTATTAAAGAACAATATGCACGTACAAAAGAGATTCTTACGGAGAACCGTGAGTTGCTTGATTTGATCGCAACGACACTTCTTGAAGTTGAAACACTTGACGCAGAACAAATTACTCATCTAAAAGAGCATGGTACATTACCTGATCGTCCGTATGGCCGCTATGGCTTGGATAATTTAGATGAAGGTGCTAAAGCTGTAGATATTTCTAAAAAAGAAGAGGATGTAGTGGTTGCTGATGTAACTGGCGCGCCTAAAGATCCATCTATTGGCGACTTGACGAAAGAGTCTGAACCAGTAGAATTGCTTAAGCCGCTTGATGAAAAACGTCAAGATTAAATGTTGAATAAAAGCTGATTGCTTCATTATGAAGCAGTCAGCTTTTTTCTCGTCTAGACTCCGGGCGCCCTGCGCTTTTGTTCATCTAACGGTCTGTGGTATGATGTGTTGGAAAACATCGAAGTTAGCGAGGAAACCATTATGATTTTAGTGTTGGATACTGGGAATACCAATATTGTCCTTGGGGTCTATGAGCAAGGGCAACTTAAACATCATTGGCGTATGGAAACGTACAGACATCGGACAGAAGACGAATATGCGATGGCGGTTAAATCGCTGTTTACTCACGTTGGCATCACTTTTGGGGATGTGACAGGCATTATCATTTCGTCGGTTGTGCCGCCGGTTATGTTTCCGCTGGAACAGATGTGTAGAAAGTATTTTAATCAGAAACCGTTGATTGTGGGTCCAGGTGTGAAAACGGGCTTGAATATTAAGTACGAAAATCCGCGTGAAGTGGGTGCCGATCGTATCGTTAATGCTGTTGCGGCTATCCATGAATATGGCGATCCGCTCATCATTGTCGATTTTGGAACAGCGACGACCTACTGTTATGTTAACGAAAAGGGCGAGTATATGGGTGGAGCGATTGCGCCTGGTATTGGGATTTCGATGGAGGCCTTATTTGACCGGGCATCTAAATTACCGCGTATTGAACTGACGAAGCCGGATCATGTTGTGGGGAAAAATACAGTAGCAGCTATGCAAGCGGGAATTGTCTATGGCTATGTTGGACAAGTCGAGGGGATAGTTGCCCGTATGAAAGCGCAAAGTAAGGGAGAGCCGATGGTGATTGCTACTGGAGGTCTTGCAGATTTAATTGCGAGTGAAACAACCGTTATTGATGTCGTCGATAACTTCCTGACGTTAAAAGGGCTTCATATAATTTATGAAAGAAACATGTAAAAGGAGTCGAGGGTCTATAATGAAGGATTATTTAGTAAAAGCATTAGCATTTGACGGGACAATTCGGGCGTATGCAGTCCGTTCGACGGAGGCGGTTGCTGAAGTACAACGTCGTCATGCAATGTGGCCGACAGCAACGGCTGCTTTGGGGCGATCAATGACTGCAGCTGTGATGATGGGTGCTATGGTAAAAGGTGAAGACAAACTAACGATTAAAATCGATGGCGGTGGGCCGATTGGTTCGATGATTATCGATGCAAATGCACATGGTGAAGTTCGTGGGTATGCGACGAATCCGCAAACGCATTTCGATTTGAATGACCAAGGGAAACTTGATGTGAGACGTGCGGTTGGAACGGATGGTTTGCTAACGATTGTTAAGGATCTTGGTTTACGGGATTTTTTTACCGGGCAAGTTCCAATAGTCTCTGGTGAAATTGCTGAAGACTTTACAGAGTACTTTGTTGTTTCGGAACAGGTGCCTTCTGCTGTTGGACTTGGCGTTCTTGTGAATCCAGACAATACGGCAAAGGCGGCTGGAGGATTTATCATCCAAGTAATGCCGGGAGCAACAGATGAAACGATTGGGAAATTAGAAGAACGCATTGCCAATGTCGAGCCGATTTCAAAATTAATCGACCGTGGTTTGACGCCGGAAGAGATTCTTGGTGAAGTACTCGGTGCAGAAAATGTGGAAATACTGGATCGAATGGATGTTACGTTTACATGTAATTGCTCGAGAGAACGATTTGGTAACGCGATAATCGGTCTAGGAGAGCAGGAAATTCAAGCGATGATTGATGAGGATGGAAAAGCGGAGGCGCACTGCCATTTCTGTCTAGAGACATATGAATATCCAAAGGAAGAATTGGAAGGTTTTATCCGTGAAATACGGTCGGAATCTTGAAGCGAGACCGGCAAGTTCGCAAAAGCGCAAACTAAAAACGAAACCACTTCTTCTGTTAATAGCCATCCTTTTTGCTTTTAATGTTTTATGGTTCATTGGCTGGCTGATACCGGATGCAGACAAGAAGCCGAAGCAAACAGGTGAAGAAGTGGCGTCGGTTGCTGGCGAGCCGATCACGAGAGAGCAATGGATGACTGCGATGGAAGCGGAAATTGGGCGTGAAACTCTTCTGGAACTTGTAAATGGCAAGGTGATGGAGGCTGCTGCGAAACAATACGCGATTGATGTCTCCGATCAGGAGATTGATCTTGAAGTTGCGCTGATTCGTTCGGTGGATGGACGCTCATATACTGGCTTGGATATAGAGAAAATGCGCCAAAAAATCCGTTCAAATTTAATTCTTGAAAAAGTGCTAACGAAAGATATCGTTGTTGAAGATGATGCGATTGACGAGCATTATGAGGAAAATACTTCTCTTTATAATATTTCGACTGCTTATCGAACGGCTATTATCGTTGTTGCGACGAAAGATGAGGCGGAACAGGCGGTGGATGAGCTATCGAAAGGTTCGAGTTTCGATGTTTTGGCTAAAGAGCGTTCAACGGATCTTGCTTCTGCTAGTCTTGGTGGAGACATTGGTTATATCAATATGTCGACGGATGCAATAGACAAAAATATTGTAGAGGTTGCGATTGATATGAAACCGGATTCGACAAGTGAAGTCGTTGCTTTGAGTGATGGAACGTATGCAATTATTCATGTCAGTGAAGTTGTAGAGGGTCAGACGTTTAAATTGGATGATGTAAAAGACCATATTAAGCGTGAACTTGCCCTTGAGCAGCTCCCGCAGTCGGTAAGCCCAGAAGCATTTTGGGATGATTTCGATGCAAAATGGTTTTACGGTAAATAATAGTGCTGTTCAGAATCCGATATTGATAGGGAGTCTGGACAGTTTTTTGTAGCTAAGGATGCTTATGAAATAAAAATAAAGAATCATTTGACAATGGATAGAAGATGGTAGTATTATTAATTAAACAAAGCATATCAAAATAGTAGGGATTGGGAGAGGATAAGGATGACGTTAGTTGGAAACTCTGTTGCAGACTTGGTTGGAAAGACACCTCTTGTTAAATTGAATAGATTGGTTGGACCGGAAGATGCGGAAGTCTATTTGAAGCTTGAATACTTCAATCCAGGTTCTAGCGTGAAAGACCGAATTGCGCTAGCGATGATTGAAGCGGCTGAAAAGTCTGGAGAACTTAAAGAGGGAAGTACGATTATTGAGCCGACGAGTGGTAACACGGGAATTGGTCTTGCAATGATCGCTGCTGCTAAAGGATATAAAGCTGTACTGGTGATGCCGGATACGATGAGTACAGAACGTCGTAATCTATTGCGTGCATACGGTGCGGATCTTATTTTGACACCGGGTGCTGAAGGTATGAAAGGTGCTATTGCCAAAGCAGACGAATTAGCGAAGGAAAATGGCTGGTACGTACCGCAGCAATTTAATAATGCGGCCAATCCTGAAATTCATCGTTTGACAACAGGTCCTGAAATTGCAGATGCGCTAGATCGCGTGGATGCATTTGTTTCTGGTATTGGAACAGGTGGTACGATTACAGGAGCTGGTGGCGTCTTGAAAGAGCGTTTCCCTGACGTCAAGATTATTGCAGTTGAACCGACGGACTCACCTATCCTTTCTGGTGGTAAACCTGGACCGCATAAAATTCAAGGGATTGGCGCAGGATTTGTTCCAGAGGTGTTAGATACGAAAGTCTATGATGAAATTGCTTTAGTAACAAACGATGAGGCATATGATACAGCAAGACGTGCAGCACGCGAAGAAGGGATTCTAGGTGGGGTTTCATCTGGGGCGGCCATCTTTGTAGCACTGCAAGCGGCGAAAAAGCTTGGTAAAGGGAAGAAAGTTGTTGCGATCCTTCCATCGAATGGTGAACGCTACTTGAGTACACCACTTTATCAATTTGACGAAGAGTAATAGAGAAAGAGAGGGGGCGATGTCGCTCCTTCTTTTTTGTTGTCTAGACTCCAGCATTTTTCTTAGTGGCGTAAAATACCTTTCGCGAGGTAAAATGAAGATACAAATTATTAGCAGGGGGAATAAGAATGCAAGGACAACAACCAGTGTATACAACAGCGGAAATGACGAAAGAGCAATTTTTCTATGCGTATAAAGAATTGGCACATAATACTGATCGTCATCTGCTCCTTGAAAGTGGGCGGAGTGGCGCGTTATGCATGGCTGGGGTTGATCCACTTGTGACGCTACAGGCGCTTGAAGGCGATAAATTACAGCTTGTTTGGCGCGATGGTACGGAGGAAGTAAGAGAAGGGGAGCCGCTGGAGTTGTTGAATGATTTTGCGCGGGTCTTCGAAATGGATACAATTCCAGCGTTACCGGATTTTCAAGGTGGGGTAATGGGTTTCATCAGTTATGATTATGCGCGTCGTTATGAACCGATTCCGGTAGATACGGTAGATGACCTAGAGACGCCAGATCTCTATTTTTATTTATTTGATCGGTGGGTAGTGTTAGATATACAAACAGAAACGGCTTATTTCATGACACTCCCGAATCGTGACTTGGATGTTGAGAGTTTGAAAAGTGAATGGTTGGCCGCAGCTTCAGAGGGATTGAAGAAGCAGGTTTTCCTACAAGGAAAAGCAACGGAGATTTCTTCGGCGTCTGATGATCTTGCGGTAGCTGTAACAGGCCCGAAATTTGAACAGATGGTGCGTGATGTGCAAAGTTATATTGCTAGCAACGATGTTGTGCAAGTAAATCTTTCTGTACGTCAATCAAGACCATTGGCTGCGCAGCCGCTTGCGATGTATGAGGCACTTCGTTCATTCAACCCATCGCCTTATATGGCGTCGATTGGTGCACCGGAATTTGCGGTCGTTTCAGGTTCACCTGAGTTATTGCTGAAAAAACGTGGGGATGAGTTAAGTACGCGTCCAATAGGTGGGACAAGACCTCGGGGAGCGACGGATAGTGAGGATGCTGCGTTAAAGGCAGAATTACTAGCGAATGAGAAAGAAACTGGCGAGCATATTATGCTGGTTGATTTGGAAAAGGAAGATTTTGAACGTGTTTGTGCACCGGAGACGGTGGAAACGGATGAGTTCATGGTTGTGGAAAAATATTCACACGTCATGCATTTAGTATCAAATGTTCGGGGGACTGCTGCAGCGGGAATATCGAATGCGGATATCATTAAAGGAGTTTTCCCAGGTGGTTCGATTACGGGTTCACCGAAGCTACGGACAATGGAGATTATCGAAGAATTGGAGCCGACGCGCAGAGGTCTATATACGGGATCGATTGGTTGGCTTGGTTTTAATGGCGATATGGAGTTGAATATTGTAATCCGCACGGCTTATATTAAAGATGGTGTTGCACATATTCAGGCGGGTGCTGGTTTGGTGGCAGATTCAGTGCCGGAAGCCGAGTATATCGAGTCGTTGAATAAAGCAAAAGCGTTATGGCAGGCAAAAGCGATGGCGGAAAACTAAGGAGGTTGCGGCATGTGGTGTTGGATGAATGGTGAATTCATGCAGGCGGAGGAGTTGAAAATTTCCCCGTTTGACCACGGTTTTCTTTATGGTGCTGGTTTTTTTGAAACGTTTCGGACATACGACGGCAACGTATTGTTGTTTGATGAACATATGGAGCGGTTACATGCTGCCCTCGCAGAGTACCGAATTGCGATGCCTTATACAAACGCCGAAATTTTGGCTGTCGTTCAAGTGCTTGATGAGAAGTCAGGAAATACAGACGGCTATTTTCGTCTCAACGTTTCAGCAGGTGTCCACGATATAGGTTTAGCCCCTTCATCATACGCAACGCCGAATGTTATTTTATTCAGAAAAGCGTTGGCTCCGGCTGTTCGTGGTGCAGAGAAAAAGGCGGTTTGGTTGGACACGCCACGTAATCTCCCAGAAAGTGCGGTGCGTCATAAATCGCATAACTTCTTGAATAACGTGCGCGGTCGATTGGAGTTACCTTCATTAAAAGATATGGAAGGGCTTTTCGTAACGAATGAAGGATTTGTTGCGGAAGGCGTTACGTCGAATGTCTTTTGGATGAAGGCTAGTGAATTGTTCACGCCTGCAATTGAAACAGGGATTTTGCCGGGGACGACGCGTGCTTTTGTTGTGAAATTGGCTGAGTCTGCTGGGATTGTTGTGCACGAAGGGTGTTATGGTAAAGAGTGTGTAGAAGATGCAGATGAAGTATTCGTGACGAATGCTGTGCAGGAACTGGTGCCGTTAGTGACGATCGAGGATAGTTCGCTTCCAGGAGCTTCGGGGGTTAATTATCAAAGGCTTCATGAATTATATAGACGGGCGATAGAGGATATGAAAGAAGGCGACAGTTGATGGAATTGGCGAAAGCGCGTGGTGTGTACACATTTGGCGAGACGAAAATGGATTTTCGTAAAGAAACGGTGATCATGGGTATTTTAAACGTGACGCCGGATTCCTTTTCGGATGGCGGGAAATTTGGACATATGGATGCGGCGCTTGAACACGTGGAACAAATGCTTCGTGACGGCGCAAAAATTATCGATATTGGTGGGGAGTCGACGCGACCAGGGCATGTACCGGTTTCTTTGGCGCAGGAGATTGAACGGACGGCGCCGATTATCGAAGCTGTTACGAAGGAATTTGGCTGTGTGGTGTCGATTGATACATATAAAGCAGGCGTGGCGGAAGAGGCCATTAAAGCGGGTGCGCAAATTATTAATGATATATGGGGAGCGAAACGAGAACCGGCTATCGCGGATGTTGCGGCGAAATATGAGGTACCTATTATTCTGATGCATAATCGTGACGAAGCGGAGTACGGGGAATCGTTCATGGATACGGTCATTGCCGATTTGGAAGAGAGTGTCTGCATTGCGGTTGCGGCGGGTGTTGCGTATGATAATATTTGGTTAGATCCTGGTATTGGTTTTGCGCGAGATACGATGCAAAATATATGGACGATGCAAGGGTTGCGACGTATTTCTGATATGGGTTATCCGGTTTTACTAGGAACCTCAAGGAAATCATTGATAGGCAATGTATTAGAGTTGCCTGTCGAGGAACGATTAGAGGGTACGGGTGCAACGGTTTGTTATGGAATTGAGCATGGTTGCCATATTATGCGTGTTCACGATGTGAAGGAAATCGCGCGGATGGCAAAAATGATGGATGTCTTAACGGGGAAAACGGTATTTGAAGGGTAGGAGAACTATGGATTATATTCATCTGAACGAAATGGAGTTTTACGGATATCACGGGGCATTGCCAGAAGAAAATACATTGGGGCAGCGTTTTCGTGTGACCGTATCGCTTGCGACGGATCTTGCTGAAGCGGGGAAAACCGATAATCTGGATAGAACAGTGAACTATGCGGAAGTCTATCATGTATGTCGTGCGATTGTGGAAGGTGAGCCGGTGAAGTTGATTGAAGCAGTTGCGGAAAAGATTGCGGCTAGCGTAATGGAGGAGTTCGCGGCTAAAGTGACGGGCGTCCGTGTTGTGTTGATAAAACCGGACCCGCCAATTCCAGGTCATTATGCATCGGTATCGGTTGATATTACAAGAGGACGCTTCGTATGACGGTAGCGTATCTGTCGATTGGTTCGAATATTGGTGATCGATTGTATCATTTGGTCGAGGCGGTGCGGGCACTTCATTCGCATGGCGGGATGGAAGTGGTGGCGGTTTCTTCTATATATGAAACGGCGCCTGTAGGGTATACAGATCAGGCGGATTTTTTGAATGTGGCCGTTTGTGTGGAAACTGTTGTGGATGCGCAGGAATTACTGGCCATTTGTCAACAAGTTGAGCGGGAACTTGGTCGGCAGAGGACGATTAGATGGGGCCCTCGAACTGTTGACCTCGACATATTGCTGTATGGTACCGACACTATTGAAACGGAGAATTTAGTTGTACCGCATCCGCGTATGCATGAGCGGGCGTTTGTTCTCATACCACTCCTGGAAATTGCCCCTACAATTATCCAGCCAGCGACAGGGAAGCTGTATTCAGAAGAATCCGCTGTTCAAGATAGCGGTGTTATGCTTTGGAAGAAGGTTAGTGGAATCGAGTATTTCCTACAATTAAAGGAATGAAGCGCCTCTCGTTATATGGAACGTGATCGCGTGGCAGTAGGTGCTATTTGAAATAAATGAGGGGCTGCCGTTGTACTATGGCGGTCCTTTTTGTTACATATGATAAGTAAAGCGTGTCGGCGTGTCGCAAATTGTGTACAATAGGTGCATACTATTAAAAGGATAAATGATGAAGGAGTGAAAGAAATGTCCCATTTGGATGAATTAAACGATCAGTTACTGGTGAGACGCCAGAAGATGGAAGATATACGGGAGAGTGGATTAGATCCATTCGGCTCAAGATTTGAACGGACACATCTTTCTAATGAAATTCTAGAGAAATATGAAAATCTTTCAAAGGAAGAGCTTGATGAAACGCCGCATGAAGTGAAAATTGCAGGACGTATCATGACCAAACGTGGAAAAGGGAAAGCGGGCTTTGCGCATTTGCAAGACCTTGGTGGCCAGATTCAAATCTACGTAAGGCAAGATGCGATTGGTGAAGAGGCATATGAACTGTTCAATAGTGCGGATCTTGGCGATATTATTGGGATTTCTGGAGTAGTATTTAAAACGAAAGTTGGAGAACTCTCCATTAAAGTAACAGAATTTACATTCCTAACAAAAGCTCTACGTCCGTTACCGGAGAAATTCCATGGGTTAAAAGACGTCGAGCAACGTTATCGTCAGCGTTATTTAGACTTAATTTCAACAGAAGGTAGTAAAGAGACGTTCATCTTACGAAGCAAAATCATCCAGTCGATGCGTCGCTACCTAGATGGACAAGGCTTCCTTGAAGTTGAAACGCCAATGCTACATTCGATTGCAGGCGGAGCGTCAGCGCGCCCGTTCATCACGCATCATAATGCGCTAGATATGGAACTGTATATGCGTATTGCGATTGAGCTGCATTTGAAACGTCTCATTGTAGGTGGACTAGAGAAGGTCTATGAAATTGGACGCGTATTCCGTAATGAAGGAATCTCGACACGTCATAATCCTGAATTTACAATGATTGAATTATATGAGGCTTATGCGGATTATAACGATATCATGGCATTGACGGAAAACATGGTTGCTCATATCGCACAAGATGTACTCGGTACAACACAAGTGCAATACGGAGAAGATATAATTGAATTGGCGCCAGGTTGGACACGTCTTCATATGGTTGAAGCAATCAAGCAATACACGGGCGTAGACTTCTGGAAAGAGATGTCGAAGGAAGAAGCGCATGCGTTAGCTAAAGAGCATAACGTAGAAGTAACGGCAATGATGGAAGTCGGCCATGTGTTGAATGAATTCTTCGAGCAAAAAGTTGAAGAACAACTTGTGCAACCAACATTCATCTTTGGGCATCCAGTAGAAATCTCACCACTTGCGAAGAAAAATCCGGAAGATGGTCGCTTTACAGATCGTTTCGAATTATTCATCGTTCGTCGCGAACACGCTAATGCCTTTACGGAGCTTAACGATCCAATTGACCAACGCCAACGTTTTGAAGCGCAAATGGTTGAGAAAGAGCAAGGTAATGATGAAGCGCATGAGATGGACAATGACTTTATAGAAGCATTGGAGTACGGATTACCACCTACTGGCGGACTTGGAATCGGGGTTGACCGTCTTGTGATGCTGTTGACTAATGCACAATCAATCCGGGACATTCTGCTATTCCCACAGATGCGTAAGAAAGACTAACATGCATACTCACCGTGTAAAGCCGTTAAAATAGGCTTTGCATGGTGATTTTTTTATCGATGAAAAAAAGTGTTGCAATCGAAAGGGTGAGATGGTATATTAGAAAACGTTGCACTTCCGATATACTAAAACAACGTAAAAAGAAGTTAAAAATCGTTGTTGACTTGTATGAAAGGAAATGCTAAGATATAAAACGTTGCACTTCCGATATGAGAACAACAACGAAAAAGAAATTGAAATTAGTTGTTGACATGAAGAGTACAACTTGATATGATATAAAAGTTGCTTACGAAATAACGGCAACAAATAATATCGACATGAACCTTGAAAACTGAACAGCAAAACGTCAATGAAATACAGCGAGAGTGCTTAATGCACTCGAGCAAAACGTTTCTTAGTAAATCGATTTCCGTCGGTTGAACAAAAACACACGTGACATTATTAATTTAATGCCAGCAAGAAATGAGCTATTCATTTTCTTCTATTATGGAGAGTTTGATCCTGGCTCAGGACGAACGC
>NZ_JBBOWX010000001.1:4355000-4357500 GCF_038007285.1 Sporosarcina sp. FSL K6-3457 | reverse complement strand
GAGTTACGATTCCATGCAAGGTTAAGCAGTGAATGCGGAGCCGCAGCGAAAGCGAGTCTGAATAGGGCGAATGAGTATGGGGTCGTAGACCCGAAACCAGGTGATCTACCCATGTCCAGGGTGAAGGTAAGGTAACACTTACTGGAGGCCCGAACCCACGTATGTTGAAAAATGCGGGGATGAGGTGTGGGTAGCGGTGAAATTCCAATCGAACCTGGAGATAGCTGGTTCTCTCCGAAATAGCTTTAGGGCTAGCCTCAAACTTAAGAATCTCGGAGGTAGAGCACTGTTTGGACTAGGGGCCCATCCCGGGTTACCGAATTCAGACAAACTCCGAATGCCGATGATTTATGTTTGGGAGTCAGACTGCGGGTGATAAGATCCGTAGTCGAGAGGGAAACAGCCCAGACCACCAGTTAAGGTCCCCAAGTATTCGTTAAGTGGAAAAGGATGTGGCGTTGCCCAGACAACCAGGATGTTGGCTCAGAAGCAGCCATCATTTAAAGAGTGCGTAATAGCTCACTGGTCGAGTGGCGCTGCGCCGAAAATGTACCGGGGCTAAACGAATCACCGAAACTGTGGATTGACACCTTTGGTGTCAGTGGTAGGAGAGCGTTCCAAGGGCGTCGAAGCTAGACCGTAAGGACTGGTGGAGCGCTTGGAAGTGAGAATGCCGGTATGAGTAGCGAAAGAAGGGTGAGAATCCCTTCCACCGAATGCCCAAGGTTTCCTGAGGAAGGCTCGTCCGCTCAGGGTTAGTCAGGACCTAAGTCGAGGCCGAAAGGCGTAGACGATGGATAACAGGTTGATATTCCTGTACCACCTCCCCGCCGTTTGAGTAATGGGGGGACGCAGTAGGATAGGGTGAGCGCACTGTTGGTTATGTGCGTCTAAGCAGTAAGGTGTGGAATGAGGCAAATCCCGTTCCTATAACATTGAGCTGTGATGGCGAGGAGATTTATCTCCGGAGTCCCTGATTTCACGCTGCCAAGAAAAGCCTCTAGCGAGGCGGGAGGTGCCTGTACCGCAAACCGACACAGGTAGGCGAGGAGAGAATCCTAAGGTGATCGAGAGAACTCTCGTTAAGGAACTCGGCAAAATGACCCCGTAACTTCGGGAGAAGGGGTGCTCTGGTAGGGTGTTAAAGCCCGAGAGAGCCGCAGTGAATAGGCCCAGGCGACTGTTTAGCAAAAACACAGGTCTCTGCAAAACCGTAAGGTGAAGTATAGGGGCTGACGCCTGCCCGGTGCTGGAAGGTTAAGAGGAGAGGTCAGCGCAAGCGAAGCTTTGAATTGAAGCCCCAGTAAACGGCGGCCGTAACTATAACGGTCCTAAGGTAGCGAAATTCCTTGTCGGGTAAGTTCCGACCCGCACGAAAGGCGTAACGATCTGGGCACTGTCTCAACGAGAGACTCGGTGAAATTATAATACCTGTGAAGATGCAGGTTACCCGCGACAGGACGGAAAGACCCCGTGGAGCTTTACTGTAACCTGATATTGAATTCCGGTGCAGCCTGTACAGGATAGGTAGGAGCCTAAGATTCCGGAGCGCCAGCTTCGGAGGAGGCGTTGGTGGGATACTACCCTGGCTGTATTGGACTTCTAACCCATGCCCCTTATCGGGGCAGGAGACAGTGTCAGGCGGACAGTTTGACTGGGGCGGTCGCCTCCTAAAGAGTAACGGAGGCGCCCAAAGGTTCCCTCAGAATGGTTGGACATCATTCGTAGAGTGCAAAGGCATAAGGGAGCTTGACTGCGAGACCTACAAGTCGAGCAGGGTCGAAAGACGGGCTTAGTGATCCGGTGGTTCCGCATGGAAGGGCCATCGCTCAACGGATAAAAGCTACCCCGGGGATAACAGGCTTATCTCCCCCAAGAGTCCACATCGACGGGGAGGTTTGGCACCTCGATGTCGGCTCATCGCATCCTGGGGCTGTAGTCGGTCCCAAGGGTTGGGCTGTTCGCCCATTAAAGCGGTACGCGAGCTGGGTTCAGAACGTCGTGAGACAGTTCGGTCCCTATCCGTCGCGGGCGCAGGAAATTTGAGAGGAGCTGTCCTTAGTACGAGAGGACCGGGATGGACACACCGCTGGTGTACCAGTTGTCTTGCCAAAGGCATCGCTGGGTAGCTATGTGTGGACGGGATAAATGCTGAAAGCATCTAAGCATGAAGCCCCCTCGAGATGAGATTTCCCATTACGCAAGTAAGTAAGTTCCCTCAAAGAAGATGAGGTTGATAGGTCTGGGGTGGAAGCACGGTGACGTGTGGAGCTGACGGATACTAATCGAACGAGGACTTAACCTTATAGTAAAAAGGGCAGGTTGGCCCTGATTTGTGAACTATGGAAGACTATTTTAGCTGAAATACGCTAAAAAGTCTTAATGTCTCTTTTATTCAGTTTTGAGCGAATAAGTACCGTTCATAAAAAAGTACTTGCAAATCTCAAAAGATTTGATATAATGAGTATTGTCTTTGAGAAAAGGACATGCAGGTCTGGTG